>JAFDCC010000022.1 GCA_019312985.1 Deltaproteobacteria bacterium | reverse complement strand
GAACTTTCATCCTCTGGATGGGATGGTTTGGTTTCAACGGTGGTTCTGAACTGATGATCAGTAATATCGAAGAAGCCAATGCAGTTTCCATGGTTTTTGTTAACACCAATATGGCTGCAGCCGGTGGTCTGGTGGCGGCTCTCCTGCTCTCCCAGTTATGGTTCGGCAAGGCTGACCTTACCATGGCCCTCAACGGTGCATTGGCCGGTCTCGTGGCCATTACGGCAGAACCGCTCACTCCAACACCAATGGTAGCAACTCTTGTCGGATTAATAGGCGGCCTTCTTGTCGTTCCCTCCATCGTCTTTCTCGATAAGGCCCGCATTGACGACCCGGTGGGCGCTATTTCAGTGCACGGCGTTGTCGGAATCTGGGGACTGTTGGCAGTCGCTTTTACTAATCCTGAAGGATCGCTTGTGGCACAGCTCACGGGTATCGGGGTGATCTTTGCCTGGGTCTTTGGAACGAGTTTCATCGTCTGGTCCATAATGAAAGCTGTTATGGGAATCCGTGTCAGCGAAGAGGAAGAACTCGAAGGTGTGGATATCGGCGAGTGCGGCCTTGAAGCTTACCCGGAATTTACAAACAAATAAGTGTAATCCATTACAGAAAGGCGCATATAGCGCGCAACCTGAGAGTTTAAAGAAAATAATACGACAAGGAGATTGAACAATGAACTGCAGCAGAACCAGAAAACTTATTACCGGAATTACAGCAGCAGCACTACTTATTGCAGCCGGCGCCCCCGCTGTTATGGCGGAGGAGGCTCCCTCCGCCGATGCCTCGGTGGCCTTCTATTCAAAGTATGTCTGGCGCGGCTATGAATTGAGTGACGACTCCCTCGTCATCCAGCCGTCCCTGTCCGTATCCTACAAGGGGTTCGGCGCCAACCTCTGGGCCAACCTGGACACGGATGATGCAAATGCTGAGACAAACCTTTGGAATGAAACCGACTTCACCCTTTCCTATGACGGCGCTTATGAAAAACTGGGCTATGGCGCAGGCTGGATATACTACTCGGTTCTTGGCTCTGACACCCAGGAGTTTTACGCCACTGTCAGCTACGACACCTTTTTGGCACCCTCGCTGACCCTCTATTACGACACCGACGGCTTTGCCGGGGACTGGTATGCAAACCTCAGTATCGGCCACTCTTTTGCCATTGCGGAAAAGTACAGCCTCGATCTGGGACTGGCGCTCGGCTATTACGATCAGGCGGGAGGTTACAGTGAATTCCATGACGGCCTGCTTTCGGCCTCGATGTCTTTTCCCGTCGGGGAGTATGTCACCATCACCCCGGAGCTTTACTGGTCATTCGCTCTGACCGACGATGCCGAGGATAATATTGGTGATGACAGCTATGTCTACGGCGGCCTTTCGGCCAGCTTTTCCTTCTAGCCTGCAATGAAAAAGGGGTTGCACCTCCTCTCTCCCCTGCCCGGCGGCCGGTCCTTCCCCCGACCGGCCGCCGGTTTTTTTTAGCCGGCTTAGCGTTAACCGCAGCAAAACAAAGAGAAACAGAAAAGCCTTCAGCCAGGAAAAGAGCCATGACAGGAAAAATCCTCATCCTCCAGCACAATTCATGGGAGGGCCCGGGGCAGTATCTTCGGGATGGACTCCGCCGCCATAAAACAACGATGGAGATCGTTCAGGTTTGGAAGGAAAAAATCCCTGAGTTAAAGGGATATATGGCCATGATGGTTCTTGGGGGCGGGCCGAATGTTGACCAGGAGTCCATCTACCCATTCCTTGCCGAGGAAAAAAAAGCGATCAGGGAGGCAATAGCCCTTGATCTGCCCTACCTCGGCTTCTGCCTGGGCCACCAGTTGCTTGCTGATGCCCTCGGCGTCAGCGTCGGACCCAATTTTCAGTCCAGTATTGGCTATACTCGCGGGTTTCTCACCCATGAAGGCAAAAAACACCCGGTTTTCAAAGGATTGCCCCAGTCCTTTCCCCTCTTCAAGTGGCACAGTCAGGCCGTACAGGAACCCCTGCCCGCCTCCGTCGCCATTCTTGTAACATCTGCAGCCTGCCAGGTAGAGGCAATTTCTTTGCATGGCCGCCCCCATATCCTCGGCCTCCAGTTCGATAACCATGCCGCTTCACCGGAAAATGTCAAAAACTGGCTGGCCATGGACTCCAAATGGCTCGCCACCCTGAGGGACAGGAAGATTAATGGCGCAGGCCTCCTGGGTGAAGCAGCGCAACATCAGGCTGCGGTCGAGAGCCAGTTTGCTAAACTGATTGACAATTTCTTCTCACTTATTCAATAATACGACCTCTTTCCCAAAAGAATATAGTGTTACCAAAGGTGCCATTCGCCTTCGGTTGCGTCCTTTGCAAGAACCCATACACCAAAGCCATGCCACGAAACTGGGGTAATACCATATATTCCCTGCTGGACCAGGAGGGACCCTTCGCCACGGCTTCGACCCCTCCGGGAGCCGCCCTCTTCAGCAGGCTGGCGCGCCGAAGAGCGGTCGAACTGCGCCGGCAAAACCTCGTTGCCAAGTACCGGGCGAGCCGCAACCAGGTTTTTGAGCTGCTTAACATCACATCCTATCCTGAAATCAAGGCGCTCATAAAGGACAAGATCAGGCGGCAGGAGATAAATCGGCGGGCGTACCTGCTCCTGGGGAACATGTTCGGCATTCACGGCAGTGAAAGGGAGATCGTCTCGCGGGTAGACGGCTACTCGCAGACCGCCGATTCGGTGATCCGCTACCTGAACAACAGGGTCCTTGCCCGCTTCGCCCCCTTCATCGAGATCACCAACGAGATTGATATCACCAGTTCGCCTGTGGATCTCCTGCTGATCATGTTCGATGATCGCTATCATAAAAAGGCCCGTTTTGAGGCCAAGCGAAAACTGGTTCTCATGAGTCTGGCCGGCTCCATAGACCAGAGGGAGCGTGAAACGGACATCGAGGCCAAGTTTGCCGAGTTTCTTCACTTTTTGAACAGTTTTGTCTGGAGTCCCGAAATCAGGATCGGCGAATTGGACCTTTTCTACCTGCTGAGCCGCCATGAACCGGAAAAGTTCTCCTGCACAGACGTCAGGGTTTTGACCGAAGCCGAGGCCGCCGGGGTAAGCCTGCTGCCAGGGCAGAAGCTTACCCTCATCAAGCGGCGGCGCTTCCGGGCCGGGACACAGGAGGTGCCTATCTATGTCAGTGTCCGGAAGAAGGCGCCTGAGGCAAAGGTGCTGAAGCTGATCCGCAAGGGCGAGGAAAATCCCGCTGTGGCCGTTGACGATGAACTGGGGCTGCTGGGGGTGCTGGACACGGCGGCCGAGGTCAAGCTGTTTCAGAAACACCTGACGGAAAGTGCCATCCGGGCCAATTCCTTCATGACCCTTGAAGATATAAGCGACACCCTGGATGGCATCAGCAGCCACAGCAGTTCAAATATCGGCAGCTCGACTGCGACGCCGATGATGAAATTCTTTGCCCGTATGGGCGGCATGCGCGTTGAATTTATTGTGCACACCAATAAAACATACCTGGATTACATCTATAAAAAGGACGTGTCCCACGACGAGTATGAGGTGAAGAGGATATTTGACTCCGGAGTGACGGAGCTGCTCTTTCCAAGGGAGATTTATCACCTTGACATGGAAGGTGCCAGAAACCAGCTGATCCGCTGGTTTCGGCAGAGGATTGAGGACTACTGAAAGAAGCGCCTCCAGAGGGAAAAAAACCGCTGTTCATCCTGGCACGCCTCCTGGCAGAGGATGCGGATTTCCGGGCTCTTGCTGTCTGCGAGGAATTTCAGCCCAACGATAAAGCCCTTCCGCTCGGATGCAAGATCCCGGTCAAACCAGACCGGCGTGGCAGGGACGGATATGACTCTTTCGGTAGAACCCTCCAGCGCGAATGCCAGGTCGAGGGCATAGTCGGGGTTGCCATTGCAGGCATAGAAGAGGTGCTTGCCGTCCACGGTCATTGTCGGGATTGTCAGCCTCGCCCCGAGGGGGGAGAAATCACTGATGCGCCCTTCGAGAGGAACTCCCCTCCTGGTATTTTCCCTGTTGTCAAAGAGGTACACCGTGACCGGGAACTCGACGGAAACTCGTTTTGCCTTTCGCTTGTCACTTTTCATGGCAGCTTCCCCATCGTTTATCGGCCATACTTGTCATCAAACCGGACAATATCGTCCTCACCCAGGTAACTGCCGTTCTGCACCTCGATGAGTTCGAGGGGAATGACCCCGTCATTTTCAAGCCGGTGCTTCTGGCCGGCGGAGATATAGGTTGATTCGTTTTCGTGGACGAGAAAGGTGTCGTCGCCGCAGGTCACCTTCGCCGTGCCCTTCACCACTATCCAGTGTTCCGACCGGTGGTGGTGCATCTGCAGGGAGAGCTTTGCCCCCGGGTTGACGGTGATCCGCTTGATTTTGTAGCGCGGTTCCTGCTCCAGGACGGTGTAGCTGCCCCACGGCCGGTAAACGGTCCTGTGCAGCCTGTACTCCTCCTTGTTGTCCGCCTTGATCCGTTTGACGATCTTCTTGACGTCCTGGGCCCGGGCAAGCGGGGCCACCAGCACGGCATCGGCGGTTTCCACCACAAGGGTGTCTTTTAAGCCGACACCGGCCACCAGCCTGTTTTCAGCACGCAGCAGGCTGTTGTGGGTGTCCTCCAGTACAACGTCGCCCTGCACCACGTTGCCCTCTTTATCCTTGGCGGAAACGTCCCAGAGGGCCTGCCATGAACCGATGTCGCTCCAGTCCATGTCAACGGGGACTACGGCCACCTGCTCGGAATTTTCCATGAGCGAGTAGTCGATGGATTCACTGGCGCAGGACGCCATGCTCTTCTGGTCGAGCCGGAAAAAGGGTCCATCTTCCCTCCCTTTATCTACGGATGTTGCCATGGTGGAACAGGTCTGGGGCGCATGCTTTTCGATCTCGGCGAGAAATGTCTTGATGGAAAAGGCAAACATGCCGCTGTTCCAGTAATAGTTGCCCGCGGCAAGGTAGCGCTTCGCGGTTATCCGGTCCGGCTTCTCGACAAACGAGAGAACCCTGTTTCCTTCCCCCTTCTCAATATAGCCGTAGCCCGTCTCAGGCCTGTCCGGGGTGATGCCGAAGGTTACGAGTTTGCCGGCCTCTGCCAGGGTGCTCGCCAACGCCAGTGCCTCCTGGAAGGCTTCCTGCTTGCTGATGAGGTGGTCTGCCGGCAGTACCAGCAGGATGGTGTTTTCGGCGTGCCTTGCCAGGGCGTAGAACGCGGCAGCACAGATGGCGGGCGCCGTATCGCGGCCCAGCGGCTCAAGGATGATGCTGACTTTTTCCTGCAGCCCCAGCTCCTTGATCTGGTTCAGGGTGAGAAAACGGTGCTCATCGCCCACGACAACCAGGGGCGGAAGCATCCCGGGCAGGGAGACAATCCGCTTGATTGTCGCCTGCAGCAGCGAAACATCTTCGGTCAGGTTCAAAAGCTGCTTGGGGTAGAGTTCCCGGGACAAAGGCCAGAGCCGTGTTCCTGTGCCGCCGGCAAGTATTACGGGCAGGATCTGTGACATTGTTTTCCTCCTGATTATTTTCTAAGGGTCGATATAGCATGTTTGCCCCACTTTTCCTAGTGAAGTCCGACGATGTCAACCTCACCCCAGGCGCCCATCTCTTTGCCAGAGATGATAACCACCCCCAGCAGCCCTTCAATGGCGGCGGCAATTTCAAGAACGGCTGCAATGTCTTTGCCCGGCGCTCCGCAAACCTCGTTGCCGAGCCTGGTGGCTGCTGCATCGGCCAGCAGCGCCGATGGCGCCAGGACGGTGACGGAGTCGGCCTTTCCCAGGCTGAGAGAATGGCCGACGGTGCCGGAAGAGGTACAGAGGCCGGCCGGCATCTGCGCGGCCGGTATCCTGATGCCGATTTTGCGGCTCAGCGGCGACCGGCCGGCAAAGATCGCCGCGACACACTGCCGTTCTCTTTTCAGGAAGATGTCGCCGCCGTTTTCCACCGTGACCTCCAGCAGGCCGGAGTCAAGAAGCTCCCGGCCGACAAACTCCGCGAGGGCGCCGGCGACAGCGGCCATGGGCCCCACATCGGCTGCCGCTGCTGCCTGCAGCATGGCCCGCACCATGGGCGGCGCCAGGGGGTCCTGTTCCAGGGGAACAAGGGATGTCAAAAAAGCAGGGTTGGCGGTGATGTAATTTTCCAGCTGGTTCCGGTAGCGGTGGACGGCATGGTACCCGGCATCTGTGACGTTTATCGGGGCCAGGATGTGAAGGTCGGTTTCCCGCACCGTCACGAAGGACGAAACCAAACCCGCAGCGTCCAGTGTCTGGCGATAGATCCGGTTGCTGTAGGCAGCGGGCGAGATCTTTTTTCTTTTTTTTCTTTTCATGATACAAAAAGAGGTTAAGGTAACAGCGGAGCTGAAACTTTACCATAATCTATTCAATTCGGGATGCAAAGAAGCCGGCACAAGGAACAGGCACTCGTTTTTACGCGCTACCCGCAGCCGGGAAGCACCAAAACCCGCCTGGCAAAGGTTCTCGGGAACCGGGGCGCGGCGGCCCTGCAGAAAAAACTGACCGAGAAGACCCTGGCCCGGGTCCGGCAGTTTCTGCAGAAAAACCGGGCGGCGGCGGCTGTTTACCACGAGGGCGGCAGCCGCGAAGAAATGCGCCAGTGGCTGGGGCCTGATCTGGACTACCGGGCCCAGCCCGACGGGGATTTGGGGCAGCGGCTGGCGGGAGCCTTTCGGGAAGCTTTTGGTCAAGGCTGCCTCCGGGTGGTCATAATCGGGGCAGACTGCCCAGACCTGCTCGCCTCCCATATCGCGGAGGCCTTCAGCATCCTCCGCTCCCGGGACCTTGTCCTCGGTCCGGCCACGGACGGCGGCTATTACCTGATCGGCCTGAGCCGGCCCGAGCCGGCCCTTTTTGCCGCAATCCCCTGGGGTACCGGCAACGTTCTTGAAAAGACCCTCGAAATTGCCGTGCAAAAGGGACTCTCCCTTGCGCAACTGGAAACGTTGAGTGATGTCGACAGACCCGAAGACCTTCAGCATCTCGATTATCATACCGGCCTGTAACGAGGCGGAAAACATCGCCAGGCATCTGCCGGGGCTGTTCGCCGGCCCGGATATCGAGGTACTGGTGGTGGACGGCAACAGTTCTGACGGAACCGCCGCAGTTGCAGAAGCCCTCGGTGCCAGGGTGCTTCGTGCTGACCCCGACCGGGCTTCCCAGATGAATGTCGGCGCCGGGGCGGCCCGGGGGGACATTCTACTCTTTCTCCATGCCGATACCGCGCTGGCACCGGGTTTTGCCTCGCAGGTCCGGGCTGCCCTGGGAGAGCCGGGGGTTGCGGCAGGAGCCTTCCGTTTTGCCATTGCTGGGTCTGGCTGGGGCCTCAGGCTCATAGAAAAGGGCGTCAACATCCGGGCCCGGTTCCTGCAGATGCCTTATGGCGACCAGGCTCTTTTTGTCCGGTCCGATCTCTTTGCGTCGCTTGGGGGGTTTCCGCCCCTGCCGGTGATGGAGGACTTTGAAATGGTCCGGCGCCTGAAACAGAGAGGGCGTATCACGATCCTGTCCCTGGCAGCGACAACATCCGCGCGGCGCTGGCAAAAACTCGGCACCCTGCGAACAACGCTCATCAACCAGGCAATGGTCTTCGGCTACCTCCTCGGCGTCAATCCCAGGAAACTGGCGGAGTGGTACCGGGTGAAACGGGGCTGAGCGGGCCGGCAGAGGCAGGGCAGATACTGCAGATGGAACCTGAGTCGGCGCTGCCGGTAAACGGTGTTGCCGGGCCGGACCACGAATGGGGCGGACGCATGAGGAAAGATATTCCGGTGAACGGCCGGTTTTCCGGCCTGTGGGGAAGGTGTGGCCCCCGGCTTATCCCAAGGCCTGCAGTGGCATGCAGTATGCATACAGCTCTGCAGGTCTCGGCGCAGAAGAGGCAGGAGCCGTTCTTTTCTGGCAGTTTTTGCTGCAAGCCGAACCTCACCGGAGGAAAACCATGAAGAAAACAGCCATCATCCTGCTCTTTACTTGTTTTTTCAGCGCGGCCCTGACTGTCCAGGCCGCACAGGTGACCTTTGCGCCGCAGACGGTGGAGATGAAACTCACACCCGGGGAAACCGGCCGGACCGCCCTGACGGCACACGGTTTTTCATCCAGCGCCTATTCGCTGAATTTTTTTGTCGGCTCACGCCTGGAAAATAACAATATCCCGCGCGGCTCGCTGTCCTCGGCCTATCTGTGGCTTGACACCGAGAGTCCGGGCCTGAAACCATCCCGTACCATGGACCTTGTTATTACTGTACCTGCCGATGCCAGGCCCGACCGTTACTCCGGCCTGCTTGTGCCCGACGCCCTGCAGTGCAGTGAGCCCATAAGCAGTCCCGGAGTTGCCGTTTTCATAGAAGTACCCGGTTTCTGAGCAGTATTCATTCGGCCCCTGAAACGCAAGCCCTGGCAGAACAGCCGAAGAAAAAAACCTTGATGAATAGTGTAGCTGCAGCGGGAATTGCCCCCGGAGGATTTTCCTGCCGGAAGACATCCGGCACAAAGCCTGCTAGGCCTCGGGAGGAGGGGATTGGCGGCGCAGCTCTT
>JAFDCC010000021.1 GCA_019312985.1 Deltaproteobacteria bacterium | reverse complement strand
TTCGGAAAACAGAAAGGCATCGCAACGGGTAAGGATCGCACCCTTTGTCACCATCCTGGTTTTTCTTATCATCGGGATTATGGGGATAATGACGGGAGAGGTGAAAAGAGTCCTGGATCAGGCCGTCCAGGTCTGTTTGAGCTGCATCGGCATCGGGTAGACCCCATGGAAATTGTCAGAAAGTGGATCCAGTCACTCAGCTCTTTGCTGGTCAACGGCTCCTGGTCGTTTCCCTTCACCCGTACCTTATACCAGGGGCAGCTGAAGGTTGTCTGTTCGCCGGGCCTGAACTGCTACTCCTGTCCGGCAGCAACCACCTACTGCCCGATAGGCTCTCTGCAGCAGCTCTTTGCCGGTCTGCGGGTGGCCCTGGAAAACGGCCAGAACTTCTTCGGCCTCTATGTTATCGGGACCATGGGGGTGCTCGGCGGTGTCTTCGGCCGCCTTATCTGCGGCTGGGTCTGCCCCTTCGGCCTGATCCAGGAACTGCTTCACAAGATACCCTCAAAAAAGTTCGCCATCCCGAAGAAGCTCAACTATGTCAAGTACGGCTTTCTCCTTCTCTTTGTTGTTATTCTGCCGCTCACGGTTGTTGACAGCTTCGGCTATGGCAAGCTCTGGTTCTGCAAGTATGTCTGCCCGGCCGGGACACTGGAAGCGGGGCTGCCGATGCTCATGCTGCAGCCTGCCCTGGGGCAGACAATAGGGCTGGTTTTTTATAACAAGGTGACCATCATGGTCGGTTTTATCGTGTGGTCCGTTCTCGCCAGCAGGCCATTCTGCAGGACGACCTGCCCCCTCGGGGCATTTTATGCCCTTTTTAAAAAGCTCAAGCTGGTCAAGCTCCGCCATATTGAAGAAAACTGCACCCGGTGCGGGGCGTGTCACGGTGTCTGTCCCATGGGGGTGAAGTTCAATGAGTCGCCGGAAGACGCGGAGTGCATCTCCTGCCTGAAGTGCATGCACAAAGCCTGCAAGTTTGAGGCAATTACCCTTGAGATCGCCGGACTTCCGATGGGCGGCCGAACCCGGGTGAGATCGCCGCAGCACAGACCCGGAAAGGCGCCTGCGTGATGCGGCCTTCAACCTTTTAAGGTGGGGAAAACACTCGCCGCAGGGGTCATACTAATACAGTAATACGGTGTAATGGGCTGGAGAAACAGAAAAAATGTGACAGCCAGGGTTCTCCTGCTGCTGTCCCTGGCGTTTGTCACAACCTGGGTGCTGTGCCCACCGGCGGCAGGCACCACGATGGTGAGCGTCGCGGGCGAAAAGGTCAATCTCCGCAAGGGACCCTCAACGCAATACCCCGTTATCTGGGAGCTGGGAAAGGGGTTTCCCCTCCGGGTCATCGGCTCCCAGGGCAACTGGATAAAGGTGTCGGATTTTGAAAGTGACGTCGGCTGGATCTACAAGAACCTTGTTTCCCGCAAACCCCACCTCATCGTCAAGACAAACCGCAACAGCAAGGCCAGGATCAATATTCGGAGCGGCCCCGGCACAAGGTACGAGGTTGTCGGCAAGGCCCAGTACGGGGTCGTCTTTGAGACCCTGAAGCGGGGCGAGGGCTGGGTCCAGGTAAGGCACGAGTCCGGTCTCACCGGCTGGGTCAAGCGCAGCCTCCTCTGGGGCTGGTAAAGTCCGCCATTTTCAGAATGGACGGGCGGCTCAGGAAATGAGCCCGTCAATGTCCTCCCAGGTTTTTTTCTGCGCCAGCGCAACCTCCCTGTTGGTGAGCATGCCGTTGTAGGTATTGATCCCCCTTCGCAAGGCAATATCCTCCGCGATCGCCCCCTGGAGGCCCCTTTCAGCGAGGGTCATGGCATAGGGCAGCGTTGCCCCTGTCAGGGCAAAGGTGGATGTCCGCGGCACGGCGCCGGGCATGTTGGCGACGCAGTAGTGGATGATCCCGTCAACCTCGTAGACCGGGTCAGAATGGGTCGTCGGCCGTGATGTTTCGGTGCAGCCGCCCTGGTCTATGGCGACATCGACCAGCACCGCCCCCTGCTGCATGAGAGGCAGCATGTCTCTCGTTACGAGCTTCGGGGCCGCGGCGCCGGGCACCAGCACCGCGCCGACCACCAGGTCGGCATGCCGGATCTCTGCCACGACGTTGTTCCTGCTGGAAGGCCTGGTTTGTATTTTGCCGGCAAATTTCTCTTCCAGGGCCGCCAGCCGGGCCTCATTTCTTCCCATTACCGTTACCGAGGCGCCAAGGCCCACCGCCATCATGGCAGCGTTCGTCCCGACCGTGCCGCTTCCCAGGATAACGACATGCCCGGGTTCCACGCCGCTCACCCCGCCGAGCAGAATGCCGCGCCCGCCCGCCTCCTTTTCCAGGTAATGGGCCCCGACCTGGACCGACATCCGGCCCGCCACCTCGCTCATGGGAGCGAGCAGGGGTAAAAAGCCGTTGTCCGGGCTCACCGTTTCGTAGGCGATGGCCGTGACCTTCCGGTCCAGGAGCACCTGCGTCAGCTCCGGCAGCGGCGCCAGGTGCAGGTAGGTGAAGAGGATGAGCCCCTCCCGCATGAAGCCGTATTCTGCGGCAAGGGGTTCCTTGACCTTCATGACCATGTCGACACCGCTGTACACCTCTGCCGCACCGGCGGCGAGCCTTGCCCCGGCCGCCTCGAATTCCCCGTCGGCAATACCGCTGCCGATTCCGGCGCCTGATTCGACAAGAACGGTGTGGCCTGCCGCAACAAGCCTTTTGACGCCGGCGGGAACGATTGCGACGCGGAACTCCTTGTCCTTGATTTCCCTCGGTATGCCGATGATCATGTCATTCCTCCCGAACATCTCTTTTCTTTAGCAGGGTAGCGTATAGCAAAAAAACTTGCCAGCTCATTTCTGCGGCAGGGCGCCGGCTTTTCACCCGGCTCAGTTTTCGCAGGCACACAGAATAATTCTACTGTATATTGGAGGATACTCGCTTTGATCCATGTTTGGCCTGAGAGAATCTTATGGAAACAACCCTGCTTCTGGCGGTGATACTGATAGCCGGTTTTGCTGCGGCCAAAGTGGGCCAGATGCTGAGGCTGCCCTCGGTCACCGGATTTATTGCCGCCGGTGTTCTCCTGGGTCCCTCGGGGCTCAATATTATCACCGCCGAGGCAACGGGCAGCCACCTGGCCCATTTTACCCAGATTGCCCTGATGCTGATTGCCTTTGGCATCGGTGAGCATCTGGAACTGAAAAGGCTGCAGAAAACCGCCGGTACCGTATTGTCGATCTGCCTGGCGGATATGCTTCTTGCCTTTCTCCTGGTGGCCGGCGGCATTTTCACGGCTGTCTGGCTGACATCTTCGGGCGGCCCGGGCTGGCAGATAAAGGAGTACCTGGTACTCGCCCTCATTCTGGCAACCGTATCCATAGCAACGGCGCCGGGAACCATACTTTTCATCACCAGGGAGTGCCGGGCTGTGGGCGCCCTGACAACAGCGCTGCTCCAGGTCGTTGCAGTCAACAACGGCCTGGCAATCGTGCTTTTCGGCGTGGCACTCGTTCTTGCCAGGCAGGTGGTGGGGGTTGACCAGACAATCCCGGGAACCATCCTCGTCATTCTGGCAAAAACCTCCTTTTCGCTGTTGCTGGGCC
>JAFDCC010000020.1 GCA_019312985.1 Deltaproteobacteria bacterium | reverse complement strand
CGTCCGGATCTCTGCCTGTTCGACCCGCCGGCTCGCGGTACCGCAGATATGGAAGGTACGCATGGTCAGCTGTGTCCCGGGCTCGCCGATGGACTGGGCCGCGATGATGCCGATGGCCTCGCCGATGTTGACCATGTGGCCCCGTCCCAGGTCACGGCCGTAGCACATGGCGCAGACACCCCGCTTGGAGCGGCAGGTGAGAACGGAGCGGATAAGAACCCTGTCAATGCCCGCCGCCTCAATCTGCTCCACCTTGTCTTCCGTGATCTGCTCATTTGCCGCAACGAGTATTTCATCGGTAAAGGGATCATAGATTTCGTCAAGGCTGACGCGACCGAGGATACGCTCGCCGACCCGCTGGATCACCTCGCCGCCCTCCATGAGGGGCTCGGCCCAGATGCCGTCGAGGGTGTGACAGTCCTTTTCGACAATGGTCGAATCCTGGGCAACATCCACCAGCCTCCTGGTGAGGTACCCGGAGTTGGCTGTTTTCAGAGCGGTATCGGCCAGACCCTTGCGGGCCCCGTGGGTTGAAATGAAGTATTCCAGGACGCCGAGGCCCTCCCGGAAATTCGCCTTGATGGGTGACTCGATAATGGCACCGGAAGGCTTAGCCATCAGCCCCCGCATGCCGGCCAGCTGCCGGATCTGGTCCTTGCTGCCCCTGGCGCCCGAGTCAGCCATGATAAAGATCGGGTTGAAGCTCGGTTTTTCAATGGTGGCCCTGTCCTTCGCATCGCTCCGGCACTCGGGGTTCGGGCAGGCACTATCATGGATGCTGTACTCCAGGCCGCACTTCCTGCACCTGCTGGCCGCGACGTATTCGACGCTCATCTCGTCCATCATCTCCTTCGCCACTGCCTCCGTGGCCTTGGACCAGACATCGATAACCTTGTTGTACTTCTCGCCCACCGTGATCAGGCCGTCGGTGTACTGGCTTTCAACATCAAGGACCTGGCCTTCGGCCTTTGCCAGGATCTCTTCCTTTTCGACCGGAATGATCATGTCGTTGACGCAGATGGAGATACCGGCGCGGGTGGCATACTCGTATCCCATGTCCTTCAGCCGGTCCGCCAGGATGACCGTTTCCTTGGTCCCGGCATTCCGGTAGGCATAATCGATGAGCCAGGCCAGCTCCTTCTTGTTCATGACCTTGTTGATGACGCTGAATGGTACCTTTACCGGCAGCAGTTCACTCAGGAGGAGGCGGCCGATGGTCGTCTTGACAAGTTTACCGTTGATGCGGACCGTGACGACGGCATGCAGCTCGGCGACGTCCTGGTCATAGGCGATCAGGGCCTCGTCGATGGAGGAGAAGATCTTTCCCTCACCCCTGGCAAAGGCCTTGTCCCGCGTCATGTAATAAAGCCCCAGGACAATATCCTGGGTCGGAATGATGACCGGGCCGCCGTTGGCCGGAGAGAGGATATTATTGGTCGACATCATGAGGACCCTGGCCTCTGTCTGCGCCTCCACCGAGAGGGGGACGTGCACGGCCATCTGGTCGCCGTCAAAGTCGGCATTGAAGGCCATGCAGACCAGGGGGTGCAGCTGGATGGCCTTGCCCTCGATGAGGACTGCCTCAAAGGCCTGCATCCCGAGACGATGCAGGGTCGGGGCCCGGTTAAGGATAACCGGGTATTCGGTGACCACGTCCTCGAGCACATCCCAGACCTCCTTGGTCCCCTTTTCCACCATCTTGCGGGCGCTCTTTATGGTCGAGACCAGGCCGAGCAGTTCCAGCTTATTGTAGATAAAGGGCTTGAACAGCTCCAGCGCCATCTTCTTGGGAATACCGCACTGGTGCAGCCGCAGATGCGGCCCGGCGACAATCACCGAACGGCCCGAGTAATCGACCCGCTTGCCGAGCAGGTTCTGGCGGAAACGGCCCTGTTTGCCCTTGAGCATGTCGCTGAAGGATTTGAGCGGCCGCTTGTTGGGCCCGGTAATCACCCGGCCGCGCCTGCCGTTGTCAAAGAGGACGTCGACCGCTTCCTGCAGCATCCGTTTTTCATTGCGGACGATGATATCCGGCGCGTCAAGCTCCAGCAGTCTTTTGAGCCGGTTGTTGCGGTTAATGACCCTGCGGTAGAGATCATTGAGGTCAGAGGTGGCAAAGCGGCCGCCTTCAAGGGGCACCAGGGGACGGAGGTCAGGGGGGAGCACCGGAATGACCTCGAGGATCATCCACTCCGGCCTGTTGCCCGAATCACGAAATGCCTCGACAACCTTGAGCCTCTTGCCGAGGCGGGTTCTCTTGGTTTCGGAGCCGGTGGCGCGGATTTCCTCGCGGATGGAGGCGGAAAGCGCAACCAGGTCAATTGACTTGAGCAGCTCCCGGATGGCCTCGGCGCCGATGCCGACGGTAAACTGGTCGCTGCCGTACTCCTCGAGCATGGCCCGGTATTTTTCCTCGTTCAGCAGGGAGCCGGGCGGCAGGGAATCCACCTCCGACCCGGTGACGACGTATGCCTCAAAATAGAGGATCTTCTCAAGCTCCTTCAGGGTCATGTCGAGGAGGTTGCCGATCTTGGTCGGCAGACTCTTGAGAAACCAGATATGGGCAACGGGGGCAGCCAGTTCAATGTGGCCGAGCCTTTCCCGCCGGACCTTGGACTGGATCACCTCAACGCCGCATTTCTCGCAGACGACGCCGCGGTGTTTCATGCGCTTGTACTTGCCGCAGTTGCACTCATAATCCTTCACCGGTCCGAAAATCTTGGCACAGAAAAGGCCGTCCCGCTCCGGCTTGAAGGTCCTGTAATTTATCGTCTCCGGCTTTTTCACCTCTCCGTGGGACCAGTCCCGGATCTTGCCCGGCGAGGCGAGGGAAATTCTTACAGAGTTAAAGCTCAAAGGTTTCTTGGCCTTGGCAAAAAAGCTAAACAATTCTTCCACGTCAGCACCTATCTATTGGAGTAAAAGGCAAAAAGCCGTTTATTGACCTGTTCTGTCATCCGCTGCAAAAAATCTACGCATCATCCTTTTCATTCAGGAGCTCAACATCGAGGCAAAGTCCCTGGAGTTCCTTCACCAGAACATGGAACGATTCCGGCAGCCCTGTTTCAAGAAAGTTTTTCCCCTTGACCAGGTTTTCATACATGGTCGTCCTGCCTTCGACGTCATCGGACTTGACGGTGAGAAACTCCTTGAGGGTATAGGCGGCACCGTATGCCTCCATGGCCCAGACTTCCATTTCGCCGAGACGCTGACCGCCGAACTGGGCCTTGCCGCCCAGGGGCTGCTGGGTCACGAGCGAGTAGGGCCCGGTGGAACGGGCATGGATCTTGTTATCGACCAAATGGTGAAGCTTCATCATGTACATGGTGCCCACCGTCACCGGCTTGTCAAACGGCTCGCCGGTCAGGCCGTCGTACATCGTGGTCTGGCCTGTTTCATCCAGACCGGCCTCGACGAGAAGGGCGCGGATCTCCGCTTCGGCGGCACCGTCAAAGACCGGCGTTGCTATATGCATGCCGCCGCCGTATTTCCTGGCCCGGTCAATCAGTTCACTGTCCGAGAGATCCTTGAAGTTGGCGTTGTATTCCTGGGTCGAATAGAACTTCT
>JAFDCC010000019.1 GCA_019312985.1 Deltaproteobacteria bacterium | reverse complement strand
GGCTGATATAATCCCTCGCCTCCATCGGCAGTTCCTCCAGGGACCGGACACCGCTGCTTTCCTCCTGCCAGCCGCTAATATCGTCATAAACCGGCTTTACCTTTTCAACGGTGCGGATATTGCTCGGCATGGAACTGAATTTCCTGCCGTCGGCCTCGTAGGCGGTGGCGACCCTGATGGTCTCCTGGCCGCTGAGGACATCGAGCTTGGTAACCGCCAGGCCGGTGATGCCGTTCAAGCGAATGGCCTCGTTGGCGACGATGCTGTCAAGCCAGCCGCAGCGGCGCTTGCGGCCGGTGGTTGCGCCGAATTCCCCGCCCTTCTGCTGCAGCTGTTCACCGGTCGCATCAAAGAGTTCGGTGGGAAAGGGGCCGCTGCCGACCCGGGTCGTGTAAGCCTTCAGGATGCCGATGACCGCGTCGATATGAGCAGGGCCGAAACCGCTGCCGGTGCAGGCGTTGCCCGCCACGGTATTGGAGGAGGTCACAAAGGGATAGGTGCCGTGGTCTATGTCAAGCTGGGTTCCCTGGGCTCCCTCGAAAAGAATGTGCTTACCGCCTTTCCTGGCCCGGTCGAGCTCAACGGAGACATTGCCGAGGTATGGCGCCAGTTGCTCGGCAATAGCCGCAAAGCGGCCGTAAATCGCATCAAAGGAAACCGGTTCGGAGTTGAGCCGTTTGGTCAGAAGAAAATTCTTCTCCTCGACGTTGTCCCGCAGCTTGTCGCGGAAGAGGCCTTCGTCCAGCAGATCGCCGACCTTGATGCCCCGGCGGTTTATCTTATCGCTGTAACAGGGCCCGATGCCGCGGCCGGTCGTGCCGATCTTCTTGCTGCTCTTCAGGGCTGCCTCCTGGTTCAGGTCCAAGGCCTTGTGGTAGGGCATGATCAAATGGGCATTTTCACTGATCAGGAGCCTTTCGGGCGTAACCGGCAAACCGGTCTCCGCCAGTTCCTGCATTTCGGCGAGCAGCACCTCCGGGTCAATGACCACGCCGTTGCCGATCATGCACCTCTTTTTTTCGTAAAGGATGCCGGAGGGAATCAGGTGGAATATGAACTGCTTCCCGTCCACCACCAGAGTATGCCCCGCGTTATTCCCCCCCTGGAACCGGACGATACAGTCCGCGTAACGGGTAAGCAGGTCAACTATTTTGCCCTTTCCCTCATCCCCCCACTGGGTACCAACCACCACCACATTGGCCATTGCCGTTCTCCTTCCTGCTGCATCGAGCACAAACCATTTATTACCGGTATGGAAAAAACACAGAAAAATCTCAAGAGAGAGCAACCATAGTCAAAGGATTGTCAAAAGTCAATCGGACCGTTGGCCGGGCCGCACAGATTCTTGACACCCCTTTTTAAATACCGTAGATTGCGCTCTGTATTGACCGCAACCCTTTACCGTTCCCGCCTCATTGCGGGTACCCAGTTTATGTTTGGCATCGGACTACCAGAACTGCTCCTGATAATGGCCGTGGCCCTCATTGTCGTAGGACCGGAAAAACTTCCGGAACTGGCAAAGGCCCTCGGCAAGGGCGTTGTTGAGCTTAAAAAGGCGGCCGCCGGCCTCAGGGAAAGCTTTGAAGAGGAAACCGGGGAGCAGTCGTCCTGGAAGCGGGAGGATTTGGCGGAACATCCCGATACACTCCTGGAGGCTTACAAAAGCCTGCCCGAAGGTGCCATGCCGGAAAATCCTGTCACGGACCATTTCGAGGAGATACGGCCGGGGCAGGAAACGGAGGCTGGGCCTGAAGAGGTTGAGAACACCCCGCCGAGCGGGAAAGAAGCTGGCAGGCCGGAAGAAACGGGCACTTCATGAGCACCAGCCCGGCCCACCTGAAAGAGTTGCGGCAGAGGCTCATTGTCTCGCTGGTATCGGTAGTTCTCTTTGGGGCGCTGTCCTATGTTTTTGCCGAGCAGATTGCCCGCTTTTTCATGACGCCTCTCTTCCTCGCCTCCCCGGATCTTATCAAGCTCGTCTACACCAGCCTGCCGGAAGCCTTCATCACCTACCTGAAACTCTCTCTTCTTTCCGGCCTCACCCTCAGCGTTCCCGTCCTCCTCTACGAGATCTGGATGTTTACCGCGCCGGGACTGCACGCCGGCGAGAAAAAAACCGTCCTCACCGTCGTCTTCTGGGCCACCCTGCTTTTTACCGCAGGCGCCGGATTCGCCTTTTTTATCGTCCTGCCCCGGGTCCTCCATTTTTTCATGGGGTTCGCCAACCCGCAGCTCACCCCCCTGCCAAAGCTTTCCGGTTACCTCACCTTCGTGGCCCGGACCTCGCTGGCATTAGGCCTCGCCTTTGAAATCCCTTTTCTGATGGTAGTGGCGGTCAGGGTCCGCTGGGTCGGCCGGGGCTATTTCGCAGCAAACCGCAAGTATTTCTACCTCGTCATCCTGCTTCTCGCTGTCCTGCTTGCCGCCGGCGACCTTACCGCAGCCGTCCTTCTCTGCCTGCCGCTCTTCGGCCTCTATGAGTGCGGTGTCCTTATCAGCAGGCTTTTTGCCGGAAAACCCTCCGGGGACGATTCCCCGGCGGACGGGGCCTGATTTATACTGATGCGCCCCGTTGTAGTCGCCGCAGCCGCCCCGGTCCAGCGGCACTATCCTCTCGCCTGGATCAGAGAATATTCTTTTTGGAGATCCCGAGTTCCTGCATGACTTGGGTGGCAGTCTCCTCGATGGACTTGCCGGCCGAGGAAACGATGGGGATATGGGACTTCAGGTAAAGCTGCTCGGCCTGCTTGATTTCTTCGACACAGGTGGCGTACCTGGCATACCTGCTGCCGGGGTACCTTTTTTCCCTCGCGGAGCGGAGCAGTTCCGGCGATGTTGTCAGGGCGACCACCCTGCCCTGGTTCTGCCGGATCACTTCCGGCAGCCGGTAGCTGCTCAGGTACTCGGCCGTCAGGGGGAAATTGGCGGACTTCAGCCCCATCTGGGTCGCCAGGAATACGGAAACAGGCGTCTTGCCGGAACGGGAAACGCCCAGCAGGATGACGTCGGCCTCGTCGTACTCGCTGACCTTGGTGCCGTCATCGTGGGCCAGGCAGTAATGGATCGCCTCAACCCGTCTGTTCATCGTGACATCGGTCGGGTGCCGGGCAAAGCCTGGTTCCCGCACGCCCCGGGTTTCGAGGCAGTTCTCCAGCCGCTCAAGAAAGAGGCCGTACGCCTCGAAGTACTCCACCTCAGGCGAATCGAAGACAGCCCGAACCTCCGGATCGAGGATGGTACTAAAGATTATCGGCCGCCGGCCCCCGGACTGACTCATGATGTGGTCCATGGTCTTTTTCGCCTCGGCAACCGTGCGGATGAAGGGAAACTTCTCCTCGTAGAAGTTTACCTCGGGAAACTGGCAGATAAGGGCCTGACCAAGGTTGGTGACCAGGATGCCGGTACTGTCCGAGATATAGTAAATATCCTTTGAACTCCACATGCTTTAGCTCTCCTTGCGTGCTGCAGCTGTTATTCTTTCAGGCCGACTCCAGCCAGGTAGATAACGGATTCCTCCCGGCCGTCAAGGTCGAGCAGGTCGTTGAGTTGGTCATCATAAAAGGCCGCCACCGGGCAGGCGCCCAGCCCGAGCCCCTCGGCAGCCAGGAGCAGGTTCTGGCAGATGTGCCCCGCATCCATCATGACATAGCGCAGCCCCCGGTGGCCGTACTTGGAAAAGTTGCGGCGCAGCAGGGCAGACCAGATGAAAACTACGCCGGCTTCGGCCAGAAAATGCTGCCCCAGGGCGGCGGCGGCCACCTTGTCGCCGCTAAAGCCCTCCTGCAGTCGCTCCAGGACAAATTCCGCCGGCTGAAAATGGTACACCCCTGCGGGCACCGCCTCAACATCCCGGACCGACAGGTAGGTTTCCACCGGGTAGAGGGCGCCGGCCGAGGGGGCGGTCCTGAAAAAGAAATTGCCGCTCCGGCCGCTTATTCCCTGGCTGGCCCAAAGCAGCATGGCGAGGTGTTCCAGTGAAAGCGGCCCCTCTCCGTAGCGCCTTCTCGACCGCCTGTACTGCAGGGTCTCATGCAGGCTCTTTTCCATAACCCAGTCCGTGGGCAGCGGCAGCGTGACCGCCTCGGCATACCGTTTAAAAGGGGGCGCCGGCGCTATGGCCAGGCGGGGTGTCCGTCCAAGGGTCTGCGCGTCGAACTTTGTCTCCTGCAGGTAGCGGTAGCCGAGAGATTTTATCAGGTCGTCCATGGTTGCCTTCCTCCTCCTTTTCTTCAGCGGGAACGGCCGGGGCCATAACGGGCGCGGCACTCCTTTATCAGTTTCCTGATCTCCCTTTCCTGCGCTTCGATGCTCTCCGTCAGTTTGAACTGAACCAGGGCCCGCGCCAGGTTCTGGCCCGGGTGCTGCACCTTGAAGTAGACATCACCTTCAAGATAATCGGTATAAAAGCGGAGTCCCAGTTCAAAGGGAATCCGCCGCACCGCCGCAAAGAAAAAATCGTAGTCCGCATCAGTCAGGAACCGGTGCGCCGCTTCCACGTAGCCTGAAAGGGCCGCCCAGCACCGGTCAAGATCAAAACGCACCTGGGACGGGTCTTCTTCCTCCTCACTGCCGGTATTGCAACAGGACCGCAGGCAGTCGCCGATATCAAAGTGAACCGGGCCGGCCATGACCGTGTCCAGGTCTATCATGCTGACCGCCCTGCCCGTCTCGCTGCTGACCATAACGTTGTTTATCTTGGCGTCGCCGTGAATGACCCGGACCTGCAGCCGGCCGGCCCGGAGGCCATTCTCGAGCACCGGAGCCCACTGCCGCCTGGCGCCGATGAACCGGCGGCAGAAGCTTTCTCCGCCTCCGCCCGTATCCATTGCCTGCACTGCATCATAGTGTTGAAGGTACTGCGCCACATCATGAAAGCCGGGGAGGGCCACCCGGAGCGCCGCCGGATTGATATCACTGACAAGCCAGTGAAAAATACCGAGGGCCCGCCCCGCCTCCCGGGCATCGGCGGAGTTTTTTACCTGCTCAAGGGGCACAGCCCCGTCGATAAAGCTCAGGGCCCGCCAGAAGGCGCCTTGGCGATCACGAAAAAACAAGGTGTTGTCCCGGGCGGGGAGAAGCCGCACCACCCGCCACTCCCTTGCAATCTCCCCGGAAGCAGCCCCGAGTCTCTCCCGGAGGTGGCGGCAGACATGCTCCATGTTCTTCATGAGCGCGGCCGGGTCGGGGAATACGCGGCTGTTGAGACGCTGCAGGATAAATCGCCCGTTGCCGCCGTCCAGGGTTACCAGAAAGGTCTCATGCACGATGCCGCGGCCGTGTTTCGCCACTCCGGCAACGGCAGTGCCGGCCGGCGCAAAATTTTCGGCGGCCCGCATGGCGCTCTTCATAGCCTCTCCCTGCCTTCAGCCGGCCCCTTTCCCTTCATTTGTTTGCATTTGCACGATTTTAGTGTAAATGGTTTGAATGCGTTACCGTATTGTTGAACAAGTATAGTATTGCAACTCCTGCTGCCGACGCAATAAAAGAATGCGGCGGGGCTTGTGAAAGAGAACTGGCAGGCATGGTTTAAATGGGAAGCCACGAGAGGTTCATGAAAGAGGCGCTGGAGGAAGCGGGCCAGGCCCTCATTGCCGGCGAATTCCCGGTTGGCTGTGTCATGGTGCACGACGGGGAAATCGTCAGCAGGGGCAGGAGGATGAATTCCCGGCCGCCCCATGGAAACGAACTGGACCATGCCGAAATCACGGCACTGCGAAAGCTTTTCGTTTACCAGCCGGAACTCGAGCGCTCCAGGGTTGTCGTTTACTCCACCATGGAGCCCTGCCTCATGTGCTACGTCACCCTGCTCTTGAATGGCATCCGCACCATCGTCTACGGTTACGAGGATATCATGGGCGGCGGCACCTCCCTGCTCCTCGCGGAACTCGCGCCCCTCTACCGCGAAATGGACGTTTCCGTCACGCCGCACGTCCTGCGGCGGGAGAGCCTCGAGCTTTTCCGGCTCTTTTTTGCCGACCAGGAAAATACCTACTGGCAGGACAGCCCCCTGGCCCGCTACACCCTGGCGCAGATCGCGGCGGAGAACGACCAATGAGCCGGCCGCGGGCAAAGACCGTTGGTTTCAAGCAAGGTGAGCGCAATGTTTTCTTTCACATCCTCACCGGTTGCAACCTCTCGTGCCGCCACTGCTACATCAACACAGACCAGCACGGCACCGGTCCCGTGTCAAAAGAAAACCTGAAAAACTGGCTGACACTCTTCAAAAACGAAGACAGAGAGACCAACGTGATCTTTCTCGGCGGCGAACCGACCCTGCACCCGGATCTCCCCGCCGCCGTCAGGTATGCCAAAAACACGGGCTATGGTTCCGTCACGGTGGACACCAACGGCTTTCTTCTCCATGACTTCCTGAACCAGGTGACGCCGGCCGAGCTTGACTTTTTGAGCTTCAGCCTCGACGGCCCTGACCCGGCCGTCAACGACATGCTCCGCGGCGCCGGCGTCTTTGCAACCTGCTCCGCAAACCTCAAGGCCGCCGTGGCGGCGGGATTCAACGTCAGCCTTATCTACACGGTAAGCAGGTACAACATCGGCCACCTCCACAAAATGGTGCCCCTGCTGGCAGAGTGGGGCGTCAAGCGCTTTTTTATCCAGGTTATCGGCATCAGGGGGAAAACGGCAAAAACCGGGGCAACAGACTGGCAGCTGGCCCCGGAGGAGTGGCTGACGGTAATTCCGGCGGTGGCGGCTGATGCGGCCGGCAGCGGCATAACGGTCACCTTCCCGAAGGTTTACCTGGAGCCGGGGGAGGAATTCGCATGCGCCGGCCGGGTGGCGGAGAACTACTTCATCTTTCCCAACGGCCGGGTCTACCAGTGCCCACTGTGTGAGGATTACCCGGTAAACGGCTTCAGGATCAGTGCCGACAACCGGCTCGCGGCAGAAGGCGGCATTACCGAGAGCCGCCTCTTCAGCCTCGACATCCCGGAGGGCTGC
>JAFDCC010000018.1 GCA_019312985.1 Deltaproteobacteria bacterium | reverse complement strand
CGCCGGCAGGTCAAAGCGGAGGTCCTGGTCCGGCTTTTTCATTTTCACCACCACGCTTTTCTCCCGGCCCAGCTCCCCCCCCCTGCGGATCGCCGCATCGGTTCCTTCAATGGCCTCCACGGCCAGGACGGTCCGGTTGCGGACCACGACGCACTGGCCGATGTCGAGCGCCCCTAAGGCGCGGCCTATCTTCCAGCCGAAAATGATGTCGTCTTCCTGGTTCCGGGATACTCTTTTTTTCGTCAGAAAACCCCGGGGAAAAAGCAGTTCCGGGACATACCCGGTCGGGGCAACCACCTCGATGCCATCCTCCTGCAGCCGGGCGGCTACGGCGCGCAGGATGGCATCGTCCTGTTTGGTGTCTATCCTGTTCCAGAGGCCGATTCCCTTGAGATCGGGCCGCACATCGCGGAAAATACTGGTTTTGGTGATGGAGCCGACAAAAACGGTCCTGTCGATGTTGTGGGTCTTGAAAAAATCAATGATGCGGCCCAGCTGGCCAAGCTTGACCCACTGCAGCGTATCCACCAGCCCGGCCAGAGACTCGTCGGTCTCGCCCCGGTGGGCCGCAACGAAAACCTTGCAACCGCGGTCCCGTAAAGCCTTGGCAAAGAGGAGGGGAAACTGTCCCCCCCCTGCAATGACGCCGATTTTTTCCGTCGGGTTTTCTGTCATGGTCTCAGGATGGATTTTTCGGTGGCCGGGTTTCCGGGCAGGCGGCGGGATATCAGTTGCCGGCCGCAAGCGTCCTGACAACACCCTGCTTGCTGGAGCGGAAAAAGCTGATCAGCTGGCTGACCGCCTCGCATCCGGTGATTTCACGTTCCGTCCGGTCGAGGGCGTCCTGCAGCAGCAGGTTCGGACTCATGAAGATGATCCGGTAGGCTTCATCGAGTTTCTTCAGGGTCTCCCTGTCAAACCCGTGGCGGCGGAGGCCGACCCGGTTGATGCCGGAGACCCGCATTTCTCTCCGGGTGCCGCTGACAATGACAAAGGGGGGCACATCCTTGCTGATGCCGGAAAGCCCGCCGATATAGGAATGGGAACCGATGCGGATGAACTGCTGCACCGCGACGAGGCCGCCGATAATGGCATGATCGTCGACCTGGACATGCCCTGCCAGGGTGGCGGCATTGGCCAGGATGGCCGAGTTGCCGACGACGCAGTCATGGGCAACATGGACGTAGCCCATGAGCAGGTTGCCGGAGCCGACCCGCGTTATGCCCTTGTCGGTCACCGTCCCCCGGTGGATGGAGACGTACTCCCGGATGCTGTTGTTGTCGCCGACAACAAGTTCGGTCTCCTCACCCCGGTACTTCAAATCCTGAGGCGGGGCGCCGATGGTGGCAAAGGGGCCGATAACATTGCCGGCGCCGATGGTAGTCGGCCCGGTTATGACCGAATGGGCCTTGACGACCGTTTTTGCGCCGATCCTTACCCCTTTTTCGATGACCGCATAGGGCCCGACTTCGGCGGTGCTTTCCAGCTCGGCGCCGGGGTCTATGACTGCTGTTGGGTGTATGTTCATGTTCTGCCCGAAGGGTGCTTTGGTTGGTAAAAGGATCAGACAAATGCCGCCATGAATTCCGCTTCTGCGACGACCTCGTCGTCAACGCTGGCTTCGCCGGCCATCTTCCATATTTTTCCCTTCTGCCGAATAACGGTCATCGCAAAGATAAGCTGGTCGCCGGGGACAACCGGCTGCCGGAAGCGCACCTTGTCAATGCCGGCAAAGTAGATCAGTTTATCGCCGACCATTTCCGGCAGGGAGTAGTAGGCCAGGATGCCGCCCACCTGGGCCATGCCTTCCAGGATGAGGACGCCCGGCATGATGGGGTCGGAGGGGAAGTGGCCCTGGAAAAAGGGTTCATTCATCGAGACATTTTTCAGGCCGACCATGGTTTTTCCCTTCTCGCCGGCGAGGATCCTGTCGACCAGCAAAAAGGGGTAACGGTGCGGCAGCAGCCGGACGATCTCTTTAATGTCAAGGGTTTTGATATCACCTGCCATTTCTGCTCTCCTCCCTTCGTCTGTCACTTCTGTGCCGGTGCTATCGCCAATGTTGTAGAGGCCTTGCACCGTTTTTTCGTTACCGCCCGGTTCCTTCATCCGGAAAAAGCTGCTTATACACCTTTTCCAGCCTTTTCTTCACCTCGCTCAATTCCCTCAACATCTTCGGTAATTTTCCAAAAATAATACTGGCCTTCAGCCACTCCTTGTGCGGGATGGCTGGCAGCCCGGCAACGACTTCCCCTTTCGCCAGGCTGGAATGGACCCCGGATTTGGCGGCCACCATGGAGCCGTCGTCCAGGTGGATATGCCCCTTGAGGCCTGCCTGGCCGCCGACAACCACGTTTCTGCCAAGGGAGGTGCTGCCGGCAATGCCGACCTGGGCCACAATGACCGAATTTTCGCCTATCGTCACATTGTGTCCCACCTGTACCAGGTTGTCGACGCGCGCCCCCCTTTTAATATGGGTCATGCTGAAGGTGCCCCGGTCAATGGTGACGCCGGCGCCGATCTCGACGTCGTCGTCAATCTGTACCGTGCCGGTGTGGGGCCACTTGACATGGAAGCCGTTTTCGTCGGTGGCAAAGCCGAACCCGTCGCTGCCGACCACCGTGTTGGCGTGGATGATGACCCGGGCCCCGATGGTGCACGAGTGGTACACGGTGACATTGGGGTAGAGGAGCGAGTCGTCGCCGACCACCGAATCGTCGCCGATGACCACGCCCGGATGCAGCGTCACTCGCTTGCCCAGTTTCACCCGGTTGCCGATGGTGACAAAGGGGCCAATGGATACCTCCGGGGGTATGGTGCAGTCGGCGCCGATCTGGGACAAGGGGCTGATGCCCCGGGACTCGAAGGGTTTTTCCAGGAAAAAGGTCTGGATGCGGGCCGCAGCCAGGTAGGGGTTGTCGACCCTGATAAGGGGTTTTTTTGCATAATGGAGGGAGCGGGGCACGATAAAGGCGGCCGCCCGGCTGCTTGCCAGTTTTTCCAGGCCGGCCGTCTTCACCAGAAAGGATATTTCCCCCGGGCCGGCGGCGGCCAGGTCGGCAAGGCCGTGGATAACAACAGCCGGGTCCCCGTCAATTTCTCCGCCCACCATCCGGGCAAGGGCTCCAAGTGTCTCTGTTCTGGCAGTCATAGTATCTGGCAAGAAGTGTTCGGTTTTTTTGGGTGCTGCTGTGAAATAAATACCCCGTTATGTTTCGCAATTCAAGGGGTCAGTTGTAAAGCAGGACATCCCGGCGCAGTTTTTCAAAACTGTCGAGCCCATTCTGCCAGGACCGCTCCAGTTCCAGGATGCCTGCCCCCTTTTCAAGGGCCTGACGCACCTCCCTGCTGCCGACGATCAGGTCCAGGGGGAGCCGCTCGTATTCGTATTCGTAGGGCGGCTCCTTGTAGGCAAAGGCTTCGGGGTAGAGCTCCATGACGGCCTGCAGCAGCACCAGGGAGGTGCGGTAGGGGCGAAAGAGGGGGGCATCGGTGACATGGAGCTGGAATCCCCTGCAGGCCCGTCCCTGCCACTTGTTCGCCGTGGGCTCGAAGAGCAGCGGCCGCAGGAAGCAGCCGGGAATAGCCGTACCTCTGATCCGCGCCAGGACGGCATCGGGCGTGATAAAGGGAGCGCCGAAGATCTCAAAGGGGAGACAGGTGCCGCGGCCCTCGGAGATATTGGTGCCCTCCCAGATGACCTGTCCCGGGTAGACAAGGGCGCTCAGCGGGGAAGGCATATTGGGAGAGGGAAAGACCCAGGGCAGGCCGGTGTCGTCAAAGAGCATGGAACGGCGCCAGCCCTGCATCGGCACAACCTCCAGGTCGGCGCCGACGCCAAAATGGCGGTTTATGAGAAGGGCCAGCTCGCCGAATGTCAAACCGTGCCGCATGGGTATGGGATAGAGACCGACAAAGGAATAGCAGTCCCGCTCGATGATGTTGCCCTCCACCAGGTCGCCGCCGACCGGGTTGGGCCGGTCAAGGACCAGCACCTTTTTGCCGAATGCGGCGGCCGTTTCGAGACAGTAGGCCATGGTGGAGAGAAAGGTGTAGACCCTGGTGCCCACGTCAAAGAGGTCGATGACGAGCAGGTCGAAGAGGTCGAACATCTCCGCCGTCGGCCGTCTCTCCCGGCTGTAGAGGCTGAACAGCGGCAGGCCGCCGGCCGGGTCACGGCCGTGTTCCGACTCGATCATGTTATCCTGTTTTTCTGAGAAGAAACCGTGCTGGGGCGTGAAGAGGCAGGTGAGGCGGCCGGGGAACCTGCTGGTGATAAGATCGCGGCTGTGCCGCAGTCTGCTGTCCGTCGAGGCTTGGTTGCACAGGAGCCCGAGCCTGGAGCCGGCAAATCCCTCCGGCGGTGCCGAGAGAAGTTCTTCTATGCCGAGGGACACCATTGCTGTCGACCGGAACCCGGCTTCAGGCCTGCCCGACCTTTTCCGCCGCACCGGCACGGCCGCTGAATACATTTCGGGTGTCAACGATCAGGTCGGCATGCTCGAGGATAAAGGAGTAGTCATAGGCAGAGTGGTCGGTTGCCAGGAGGATGCAGTCCGTGGCCGCCAGTGTTTCGGCCGTCAGTTTGGTGCTTTCCAGCTGGAAGGAGTAGCGGCGCATCGGTT
>JAFDCC010000017.1 GCA_019312985.1 Deltaproteobacteria bacterium | reverse complement strand
GAACTGGCAGGGATCTGGTCCATGATCACCGCCTCGAAAAGAACGAGCATCATGGGGGTTCTCGTCGGTATCACGGCAGGTCTGCATATTCTGACCATGGCCGGCATGCAGAAGAAGTTCGGCGTGACCAATTTTGGCGAACTGCTCAAGAGAATGGGACACACGGCGGATGTTTCCATGAAGGGAACGGTTTTTGACCCGGGCTACTGGTACATCACCAGCCAGGAGGGTCAGCTTGGCGCCTGGATCCTGGAAAAATTCGGCTGGAATATGCATGACAACATGTTTTTCGGCTATGTCAACGGCCTGCCAGAGCTCTGGCGAAACCCGGCCCTCTGGATGTCGCTTGGCATTATTTTCGGGGCCATGGTCATGGCCCGCCTGAACAATGAATACAAGTTTAAGATACCTTCTCCCGAACTGATAATGTGGGGGTTCACCGGCGGTCTTCTGATGGGGGCGGGGTCACGGCCGTCACTGGGCTGCAATATCGGCGCTTTTTTCATCAGGGCGGCCGGCGGCGACCCGAACGGCTGGGTCTATGGCACCGGCATGGTAATCGGCGCCTTTGTCGGCGTTTCGTTTTTAAACTGGTTTACTGAGCGGCGAATGCAGAAACAAATGGCAAGTTTTTGATTATTATATTAACTGGAACCAACAATTAAATTTTTCTAGGAGGAAAAAAAATGGCTGACGTAAAATTTGAAAAAACAGGCGACAACACATACTCCCTCGACGTGTGCGGCTATGTCTGTCCCCACCCCCAGATGTATTGCAAGAAGTCCCTTCAGAAAATGGAAGAAGGCGACATCCTGCAGCTCGTCTTTGACAACCCCTCTTCCAAGGAAACCATTATCCAGATGTGTGAGGCACAGGGCGATGAGATCCTTGATGAAAGCAGTGAAGGCGGAAAGATCATTCTTAAAATTGAAAAAGGCTGAGCACTCTCTTGTGGCCGGAACCGCCAGGCTTTGATGCTGATTGAAACCTGGCGGTTTACTGAAAAGACTGCAAAAGGAAGAAAAACTCTCAAGGAAATCTCATGGGCACCTGAAAGAGTTTACGTTATATGACCTGAGGAGGGAATATGAAAACGCATTTTTTAATAATAACAATGATTCTGGTTGGAATTATTGCCTTTATCATCGGTTACAGCATGGCCCCGACAGAGGTTGCCACAGTCAGGCATGGAGTTCCCCAGAAGGCTGCAGCACCCGCAGGAAGCGGCGGTGAGGCTGCCCCGGCAGCAGGCGGCTATGGTTCTGCCCCGGCAGCAGGTGGCTATGGCTCCGCACCTGCCCCGGCAGCAGGCGGCTATGGCTCCGCACCTGCCCCGGCAGCAGGCGGTTACGGCGCTGCTCCGCCGGCAGGCGGCTACGGCGCACCTCCCCCGGCAGGCGGTTATGGCGCACCTCCCCCGGCAGGCGGTTACGGCGCACCTCCTCCGGCAGGCGGTTATGGCACACCTCCTCCGCCGAAATAACAACTATTCGTACTTGTCGGAAGCGTAGAAACCCTAAAAAAGGGGAATGCTGATGAAAAAAATACTCATAGCCGTAGATGATACCAAGGCTACCAGGGAGATTTTCAGCAAGTGCACGAAGATTTGCAAATGTATGGCCCCGGAAAAGGTTTTTCTTCTTTATGTTGAAAAGTTTGAGGGGCGTTCATTCATGACGGACCTGCTTGGCGATGCAGAGCTCAAAACCCTGCAGGATGTTCTTGAGGGCACCGAATATCAAGAGGCGCTCGACAAAAAAGCAGAGACAATCCTCTCCTATTATATCAAGGCCCTTGAAAAGGAGACTCCCCAGATCAGTGTCCAGGCCATGGTCAAGGGCGGGCATCCGGCTGAGTTGATTGTGGAGACGGCAAAAGAGGAGGATGTGTCCATGATACTTGTCGGCTCCAGGGGACAAAGGGCCGGCGATAGGCTTTTCATGGGAAGCGTCAGCAGGGAAGTGGCAAATACCGCCGACAGGCCTGTGCTGATCGTGAAATAATATTCCGTTCCCCGGCACCACCTGACAGGAAGTCCTGTTTTTTGGCTTGGCTTCAGGGAACTGTTGCTTTATACCAGGAGAATCACCCCGTGTGGTTTTCCTGGTATTTTTTTGGGTGGTTTGTTTATTTGAAGGCAGGCAGCACAAAACGGTATGCAAAGTTTTCGGCGCAGACAGAGTATTCGTAAAAAATGAAGTGTGCTCTCATCATACCGGCATGGACGCCGGAGGATATTTTCTCCTCAAAAACAGCGGGGTCGCAGATCAACTACTGGCAGCCCCTCGGCACCCTCTATGTTGCCGCCGCCTTGCAGCAGGCAGGCCACGAGGTGCATTTTTATAACGGCGCCTTTCTGCGGCACGAAGAAATAATGCGCCGGGTTAAAGAGTGGGAACCTGATTTTGTCGGGCTCTATTCCACCGCCTTTGGCTGGGAAAAGGCCAGGATGACGGCTGCCGCCCTCAAATTGTCCCTGGACGGGGTTTTTGTTGTTGTCGGGGGGCCCTATCCCGTCGCCGTCCAGGAAAAATGCCTTCAGGAGTGCCCGGATATTGATGGTGTCGTTACCAGCGAGGGCGAATTCACCGTTGTTGAAATACTCGAAAGGCTGGGGAAGGGCAAATCTCTTGCCGGAGTTGCTGGCGTTGCCTTTCGCCGGGGTAAGGAGATTATTAAAAATCCGCCGCGGCCTCTCATAACAGACCTTGACGGCCTTCCCTTCCCGGCCCGTGAACTTTTAGGGGAAGCGGGAAAATACATCCCGCCTCCGGCCACCTACAAAAGAAAGCCGGTCGCCGTCATTATGACCGCCAGGGGCTGCAACCGTCACTGTCTTTACTGTTTTCAGCTCGACAAGCACCGCACAAGCGGTATTCGCTACCGCTCCGTTGAGAACGTCATGGCGGAGATCGAACATGTCCTGCAGCAGGGGTACAGGGAAATAAAGTTTATCGATGATACGCTTGCCGCCGACTATAACAGGGCCATGACGCTTGCCCGGGAGATAAAGAGGCGCGGCCTTGATTTCACCTGGTTTGCCTCGGCAGTCGTAAACCAGGTGGACAAGCCACTGCTGCAGGCGTTCAAGGATGCCGGCTGCTGGGCCATTCTCTTTGGCGCCGAAAGCGGCGTGCAGAAGGATTTGAATGCGATCCGCAAAGGTATAACCCCGGCGCAGATCCGCAAGGCCGTAAAGTCCGCCCAGGAGGTGGGGTTGACGGTGTATACCCCTTTTCTTTTCGGCATACCGGGGCAGACCTATGAGGATGGCCTGAAAACAATCGAATTTGCCCTGGAGCTGGATCCGGATATTGCCAACTTTCACGCCATAACCCCTTTTCCCGGTACCGAGCTGTATGACAACATTGAACAGTACGGCACGATGTCAGACGACCTGGCAGATTATACCTACCAGGGAGCAGCCTTTGTACCCTTTACCATGACCAGGGACGAAATCGCCGAATTGCGGCAGCTGGCCCTCAGGAGGTTCTATTCCCGCCCCAGGTTTCTCTGGCGCCGTCTCCTGGCCCTCCGGAGTTTCACCGATGTCGCCGCCGCCTGGCAGGGGCTGAAAAGCCTCTTCTGGCTCCGAACAGAAAAGAACATCTTTCAGCGGAACGGGGACGGGCAGGAACGCTTCCGGGATTGAGGTTAGAGCTGCAGGTATTCTTTGAGAAGGGCCGGATAGCGGCGAGGGTTGAACAAGATGTTGGTCATGAAATAGCACTCGTGGGTGCAGTGGCATCCCTTGTTGTCTATGAAGTCAAGAACTTCCCGGCCCTTATCGGATTGCAGCAGCCGCTGCAGGTCATAGCCGCTTTTCCTGACATTGCCGAAACGCATCCGTGCCGAAAAGTCCTCGCAGGGATAGAGGTCGCCGGTTTCGGTCAGGACCAGGTTCAGCCTGCCGGCATAACAGGGGGTTGTGCGCTCTGTCTGCCGGGCCGCCGCCGCAATAAGCCTGCGCTGCAGGATGTCCTGCGCCGCCTTGAGCTTGCCGCCCCTGAAACGGTAAATTGCTGCTGATCTTTTTTTCAGGTCGGATTCCAGCCGGCCGATGACTTTTTCATACTTTACCGGATCCACCTGCTTCAGGTCATCTCGCAAAACCTCACCCCGGATGAGAGAAACGGTATGGGTTTTAACCCACGGCATGGTCTGGACCAGGTCAATGACCTCATCCATATTGTCCTCGTTGGCCCGGCAGAATACGGTGTTAATGCCAAGTTCAAAGTTGCCGTATCTTTCAACTAGTTCTCCGAGGGCCTCGCAGGTTGCCAGCGTTTTCCGGTAGGCCCCGGGAACACCGCGCAGTTCATCATGGATACTTTCCGGACCGTCCAGGGAGAGCTTTACCACGATGGAGCTTTCCGGGCATCCTTGCAGGATGGACCGTACCGAAGATACAATCGTCTCCTGCAGCAGGCCGTTGCTTGGCAGCAGGATGATGGCCGGCTGGTTGATCCTGTAAAAAAGCTTCGTGATATCAACCAGGTCAGAGCGCAGAAAAATTTCCCCACCGGAAAATGCCAGCCATAACAGCTTGCCGAGCTGCGGCGCGAATTTTTCAATTTCTTCAGGGGAAAGCTCGGCCGCGGCAGTACCCTCCCGGTCCTGCTTTGAGATATAAAAGCAGAAAGGGCACCGGGCATTACACCTGCGGGTCAGAAAAAAAGTAAACTGGATCGGGCGTTTTTTCCATACAGCCGACCCGAGGTGCCGAAAAGGGGAAAAGGTCATGACCGCAGCTTGAGTTGGTGGCTGAAAATAGCGCTGAGGGCGCCTATGCCGACAGCGACGGGGTAAACCAAGGTATAATACAACATGGCGGCTATTGCAAAAAAAGTGCCGCGGGCCCGGTAAAAGGCTTGCAAAATCCCCCTGTTGAAGTAGACGTTGCCGCCGGCAAGCATGAGTGCCGGCAGAACAAAAAACCAGCTCTGCAGCAGGGAGGCCACAGCGACAAGCAGGAGAACAACAAAAAGCGAGACCACGTTGAACTTGAATTCAAGGGAAGCGGTGCCGGAATCCGCAAGCAGGTCCCTGTTTTTCAGGGAATAGGCAAACCAGTACCGTGATTTTCTGAAACCGTTGCGCATGGATGAGAGCAGTGAGAAGTTGAAAATATGCTGCACCTGTATTTCCGGCACCATGCGAAGCCTGACCCCTTCTTTTTTCAGCCGGTGACAGAACTCGACATCTTCCAGTATCGGCATGAAATGCTCATCGAAGCCGCCGCTTTTTTCAAAAACCTCTTTGGCAATAAGCATGGCGTGCGTCGCGATATAGTCGGGGTCTTGCGGATTTTTCGTCTCGGAATAGTGAATGTAGACCGACTGGAAGATGCTGAAGAACTGCTCATCATGGGGCAGCAGGGTGTAGGTGCCGCCAATGACGGTGCCGCCACCTTCTCTCCGGTAGGCGGCAGCTGCTTTTGCGAGGGTGTCCGGCTGCAGAAGGCAGTCGTTATCGATGAAAAAACAGAGGCCGGCCGAGCTGTTCCGCGCCCCCGTATTTCTTGCCTTTGAGGCGCCGCCATGCTGAGACAGGCGGATGAGCCTGCAGGGGTGCTTTTCAATGATGGCCACCGAGCCGTCCGAAGAGCAATCGTCCACGACCACAACTTCAAAGGAGGGATAGCTTGAAGCCAGGGCAGCCGCCAGGCAGCGGCCGATTGTTCTTTCGCCGTTATGGTTGGGTATGACAATGGAAATGAAAGGCGCGGCGGGAAGATTCAATGAGGGTCCTGGTCCTGGCTCATGGGGCGGCGGGGGCAAAGTGAAAAGAGGCCTCCATGGCGGGGCCTCTTTTCATACCGTGCCTTGTTGGAAAAACCTTACCACCAGCAGATGGTCTGGTCTGCTTCAAAAACTTTGTCTACCAGTGCATCATAATCGGGGTTGCCGGCAGCAAGATCAAAGCTGTCTGTTTCTCTGCCTTCAGAGACGATCTCAACCAGTTTATTTGTGGTTTCAGAAGGCGCCGAGCGGTATACATGCAAAATTTTCATCGTGTTATCTCCTTCAAGTGTGGCAGGAATCTTTAATTGCCGTATGGTACGATCACGTCCATATCCCTCAGTTTCTGTCCCACCTCTTCCAGGGTGACAGGTGTCAGGCCGTTGATGTCGGCATTGGCCTGCTCCGTTGTATAGGCCTCCCCCTCCATGTCGCGGATCCACTCGACATTTTCGGCGTTGTAGTCATCAAATTTGGCCAGGGTATGATTCATGACGACTGCATAGGAATAGTGGTTGGCAACGGAAAGGCCGAGGGTCGACCGAAGGGCGTCCAGGGTGTTTTTTTCATCGTCGCTCTTGTCGAGCAGAAACATTACTTTTTTGGGCATGGCTTTCTCCTTACAGGGTTAAATATTTTTCGCAGTCATCAATGATATATCCGTGCTTGGCCTGGGTTGACATTTCCTTGGCGGTCAGGCCTTCGGGAATGTCATTTTCGGGGTCATAGCCCATCTTTTTATAGCTGTCCGCACAGATAGCGACTTCATCGGCAATTTTGCACAGTTCGGAGAACTGGGGATCCTTTGCCAGCAGCGTTCCCTTCCAGGTGAAAAACACCTTGACGGTTGCCCCTTTTGCCTTGGCCGACCTTGTAACTCCCATGACATGCGCCATGTTATTGGGGTTCGTTACAAAAATACCTAGATTTGCCATGTTTACCTCCTAAAAAAATTGTGTCACGCCGCCGCGAACCGCGGGGGCGCAACAGTTAGTATTATGGGCTTATGTGCCTTTTTTGATATAAAACCTGAAATGCCCGGCTTCATCCCTTGCGCCAAGGTAAATGTGTCCGGCGTGTTCACACCAGCCGGGCAGATCAACCTTGGAAACCTCATCTGTGCCGATGATTTCAAGGATCTGGCCTTTTTCCAGGGCAGCAATAATTTTTTTGGCTTTCAGCAGGGGCATGGGGCATTCCAGCCCTTTTGCATCCAGCACCCTGTCAGCCTTAATGGCAGCTAAATCCCGGGTTTCTTTGTTCATGAGCCGGCCAGAAGCTCTCTTTCCGCCCGGAAGCACGAAAGATGAAAGCATGTTTTTCTGAGAGCAGACACGCAGTTAACTCTACAATGCCGATAATGGTATTTTGGGCCAATACGACCAAAATTGACTTGTTACCACAAACAAAAAAGAAAACCCACAAAAAATGAGCCATAATTCATTTAATATCACATTCGGAAGCGAAATTTGTCAAGCCCGCCAGAAATGCAGGGTTTTTTTCTTGCGGAATGAAGGGGAAAAATGCTCTTTTTTATTGATAAAACGCTGAGGAGAGAAAATGAAGGATGACGAGAGGGAGAGACTGAGAAAAAAAATACTCGGGGCGCGGGACCGGATGGCAGCCGGGGCCAGGCGCGCCAAGAGCCGCCTGGCCGTGAAAAATTTCTGGCAGCTGCCGGAGCTGCAGCACTGGTCGACCCTGTTTATCTATGTGAATTTTCGATCCGAACTGGAAACAGTGGAGCTGATCCGCCAGTGCCTTGCCCGGGGCAAGCGCGTCGCGGTGCCGCTCGTCAATGCCCCGGAAAACGCCATGGTGCCGCTGCTGATAAAAGACCCGGAAAAAGACCTTGCGCCCGGTTATTACGGCATTCCGGAGCCTGATCCGCGGAAGTCCCTCCGGGTTGATGCCCGGGAAATAGATGCAGCCGTTATTCCGGGGAGCGTTTTTGATGTAAGGGGGGGGCGTCTCGGCTATGGCGGCGGGTATTACGACCGGTTCCTGGTTTACGATGCCCCCCGGGCAAAGCGCGTCGGGCTTGCCTTTGAGATGCAGCTGGTGGAAAGGGTGCCGGTGCAGCCCCATGACCAGCCCCTGGACATCCTGATAACGGAAGAAAGAATCGTCAACACCAGAGCCTGAAAACAGGAGACTTGCAATGCGCAGAACGGCCATACTGAAAAACGACCTTTTCCTGGAGCACATCCCCGACTTCAACCACGTGGAGTCGCCGGACCGGCTGCGGGTAATCTACGAGCAGCTCGGCAAGGAACCCATGAGCGGGCTTTTCCTTTACCCCGATTTTGCGCCGGCCTCAGAGACTACCCTCGAGCTCAACCACACCAAGGAGCATGTTATGCGGGTGGCCGGCACAGCCGGAAAAACCTTCAGCAGCCTCGACCCCGATACGCAGACCTCGGCCCAGTCTTACGATGCGGCCTGCCTGGCGGCCGGGGCCATTATCAGCGGCATGGAGATGATCGTCGAAGGCCGGGCCGACAACGGCTTTGCGCTGGTGCGGCCCCCGGGCCACCATGCGGAAGCGGACCGGGCCATGGGTTTCTGCCTCTTCAACAATGTTGCGGTGGGGGCGCGTTACGGCCTCGAGCACCTCGGCCTCGAGCGGGTTGCCATCTTCGACTGGGATCTGCACCACGGCAACGGGACGCAGCACAGCTTTTACACCTCGAACCAGGTCCTCTACCTCTCAACCCATGCCTACCCCTACTATCCCGGCTCGGGCGGCCTTGAAGAGGTCGGTTCCGGCGAGGGCGAGGGCTTCACCGTCAATGTCCCCCTTTCCGGGGGGCAGGACGACCGGGCCTTTGCCACGATAGTAAAGGAAGTGATCGTGCCGGTAACAAGAGAGTACCGGCCGGACTTCATCATTATTTCCGCCGGTTTTGACACCTACTTCAACGACCCCCTCGGCACCATGGCGGTCACGGAGCAGGGATTCGCCTGTATGGCAAAACAACTCGTCGACCTGGCCGGGGAAGTGTGCGGCGGCCGGCTCCTCGTCGCCCTGGAGGGCGGTTACAACCTGCGGGGGCTGCGGGACGGCGTCCTTGCCGTTCTGGCCGAGCTGAGCGGCGATCCCGCATGTCCGGGCAAGGTCGACGCGGCAACGCTTAAGGCAATTGCGACCGCCGAACGGAACGTTCCGGTTGTCGCCCAGGTGAGAGATATTGCAAAAAGATACTGGAGCCTGTAAATATACCTTCTTCTTTTGCAGCCCACGGATAACGACTGACCCGCACGAGGATATACCATGAAGATTACACCGGCAGAAATTTCTCACGTCGCCGGCCTGGCCCGCTTGAGCATGACGCGGGAGGAGGGCGAGGCAATGGCCAGGCATCTGGAGGAGATACTCTCCTACGTTGCCAAGCTGAACGAGCTCGATACCGCCGGCGTGGCGCCGACCACCCATGCCATATCCATTGTCAACGCCTTTCGGGAGGACGAGGTCAGGGCGTCTCTGCCGCGGGAAAAAACCCTGGCCAATGCGCCCCGGCAGAACGGCGAGTCCTTCGTGGTGCCGCGGGTCATATAAAGAGGACAGCGGCCGGTTCAATGGGGCAGCGGTAAGGCGCCGGTCCGGTCTGAAAAAAAGAGAGAAGGGACAATGGCACTATATGGACTGACAATACATGAGCTGCAGGCAATGCTTGCCGGGCGGCACGTGTCTGCGGTAGAGCTGACCAGGGCAGTGCTTGACCGGATCGCAGCGGTGGAGGACCGGGTCCGCGCCTATATCACCCTTGACCCCGAAGGGGCGCTGCAGCAGGCGGCGGCGGCGGATAAAAAACTCGGGGCCGGAAGCGGCGGCCCGCTCTGCGGCATTCCCTTTTCCATAAAGGACGTGCTCTGTACCGACGGTTTACGGACCACCTGCGGCTCCCGCATTCTTGAAAATTTTGTGCCGCCCTACGACGCCACGGCCATCGTCAAACTTAAGCAGGCAGGCGCGGTGCTGCTCGGCAAGGTGTCGATGGACGAGTTCGCCATGGGGTCGACCTCGGAAAACTGCGCCTTCGGTCCGCCGCACAATCCCTGGAATACGGCCTATATCTGCGGCGGTTCCAGCGGCGGCTCGGCCGCCTCGGTCGCTGCTGACGAGTGCATTGCTTCCCTGGGCACCGATACCGGGGGGTCCATCCGGCAGCCCGCCTCCCACTGCGGCGTTGTCGGCCTGAAGCCGACCTACGGCAGGGTGTCCCGCTACGGCCTCGTGGCATTTGCCTCTTCCCTGGATCAGGCGGGTCCCCTGACAAAGGATGTAACCGACTGTGCCCTGGTGATGAACGCCATCAGCGGCCATGACCCGCGGGACTCCACCTCGGTGGAACGGGAGGTTCCCGACTTTTGCCGCTCCCTGCAGGACGGCCTTGGCGGCATGAAGGTCGGCATCCCGAAGGAGTACTTTATCGAGGGCCTTGACCCGGAGGTTGAAAAGGCGGTCATGGGGGGGATAAGGCACCTCCGGGAGGCCGGCGCCGAAATCGTCGAGGTCTCGCTGCCCCACACCGACTACTGTGTCGCCGTCTACTACCTTGTCGCCCCAGCGGAAGCGAGCTCCAACCTGGCGCGCTATGACGGGGTCAGGTACGGCCTGCGGGACACCTCGGCGGACACCCTGCTTGACATGTACAGGGACAGCCGCTCCGCCGGCTTCGGGCCCGAGGTGAAACGGCGCATCCTGATCGGCACCTACGCCCTGTCGTCCGGATATTATGACGCCTACTACAAAAAGGCGTCGCAGGTGCGCACCCTGATCACCGAAGATTTCAAAAGGGCTTTTGCGGCCTGTGATCTCCTGGCATCGCCCGTAACGCCGACACCGGCCTGGAAGCTGGCAGCGAAGGTTGATGATCCGTTGAGTGTCTACCTCTCTGATATCCTTACCATTTCCGCCAACCTGACCGGCATCCCCGCCATTTCCGTGCCGTGCGGTTTCAGCGGCGCGGGCCTGCCCATCGGCCTGCAGCTCCAGGCGGCCCATTTCAATGAAGAGAAGCTTTTTCGGGCCGCCTATAACCTTGAGCAGCGCCTCGACATTTCCCGGCTGCGGCCGGCAAACCTTTAATCCAGACAAACCCGTCGCCAAGGAGCCCATGTGAAACTCAAGGTCGCGCCACACATCAGCAGCCTGGTCCCCTATCCGCCCGGCAAGCCCATCGAGGAGCTGGAGCGGGAGTACGGCATCAGCGGTTCCATCAAGCTCGCCTCCAATGAAAATGCCTGGGGCCCTTCTCCCAAAGCGGTGGAGGCAGTCCGGAACGCCCTGCCGGGGCTGCACCGCTACCCGGACGGCAGCTGTCACTACCTGCGGGAAAGGCTGGCGGCAACACTGGACGTCAGGCCCGCTGAGCTGGTCTTCGGCAACGGCTCCAACGAGATCATCGGCCTGCTGATTGCCGCCTTCCTCCAGCCCGGCGGCGAGGTGGTCACCAGCCAGCCGACCTTTCTGATGTACCAGAAGCTGGTGCAGGTCCAGGGAGGGAGCACCAGGGTGGTGCCGCTTACGGAGAGCATGCACCACGACCTTGAAGAAATCCTGGCCGCGGTCTCGGCCGGCACCAGGCTGATTTTTCTCGACAACCCCAACAATCCCACCGGCACCGTGATCGACCGGGACGACTTTGCCGCCTTCATGGCGCAGCTGCCAGAAGATGTCATCGTTGTCCTGGACGAGGCCTACGTCGATTTCACAGACCCGGGCAAACGCATCGACGTCATGGCTTATATCAGAGGCGGCAGACCCCTGGCGGCCCTGCGCACCTTTTCCAAGGCTTACGGCCTTTCCGGCCTGCGGCTGGGGTACGGTATCATGGATGCCGAGATGGCCGACTACCTCGACCGGGTGCGGCAGCCCTTCAACGTCAACTCCCTGGCCCAGGTGGGCGGTCTTGCCGCCCTGGCCGATGAAGAGCACTACCGGATGACGCTGGAAAAAAGCCGCGCTGGCATCGAGTGGCTCAGCCGCGAGGTGGCAAAGCTCGGCTGCCGGCCCATGGAAACCAACACCAACTTTTTTCTGATCGACGTCGGGGGCGACGGCAGAAAGCTCTACCAGCACATGCTGCAGCAGGGGGTGATCGTCAGGCCCATGCAGGCGTACGGCTACCCGGACTACATCCGGATCACCGTCGGGCGGACTGCGGAAAACCGCCGCTTTGTGGCGGCCCTGGCAAAAAGCCTGCAAGAACTCGGCTATGGCTGAGAAGCAAAACATAGTCACGATAGACGGCCCCTCCGGCGCGGGAAAGAGCACCATCAGCAAGCTGCTCGCCGCGAGGCTGCACTATACCTATCTTGATACCGGTGCCATGTACCGGGTCGTGGGACTGCAGGTAGCGCGGGCCGGCCTTGACCTGGATGCGGCGGGGGCCGGGGAGAAACTGGCGCGGCTGCTGGAAACCATCGAGATGCACCTGGCTCCGGGCGCCGAAGGCGAGGAGACCAGGGCCTTTCTGGCCGGCGAGGATGTCAGCGAGGCGATCAGGTCGCCGGAAATGGCCATGGCGGCCTCCCGCGTCTCGGCAGAGCCGCAGGTGCGGCAAAAGCTCACCGAGATGCAGCGCTCCCTGGCCGCCGGCGGGGCCATTGTCGCCGAGGGCCGCGACATGGGCACCGTGGTCCTGCCGCAGGCTAGGTTCAAGTTCTTCCTGGACGCCAGCCCGGCGGAGAGGGCGCGCCGCCGCCAGGCGCAGCTTTCGGCAAATGGCGTGCGGGTTGAGTATGATGAGCTGTTGCGCCAGATAGAAAAGCGGGACAAGGCTGACAGCAGCCGGTCGCTGGCGCCTCTGAAGCCGGCAGCCGATGCCGTTGTCATCGACTCCTCGAGCATGACGATTGAAGAGGTGGTCGCGTTTATGTTGCAATGCATTGACGGGAAACAAGGCCGCTGAAGCGAAAAAACAAAACCATTTAATTCAGAAGGGGAAAAACATGCACCTGGCAAAACGGATACTGGTGACGGGCGGGGCAGGGTTCCTCGGCTCGCACCTCTGCGAACGGCTCATTGAAGAGGGCAACGAGGTGATCTGTGTCGACAACCTTTACACCGGCACCAAGCGGAACATCGACGCCCTGCTGGATAACCACAGCTTCGAGTTCCTGCGGCACGACATCACCTTTCCCCTCTATCTCGAGGTGGACGAGATCTACAACCTCGCCTGCCCCGCCTCGCCGATTCACTACCAGAACGACCCGGTGCAGACGACGAAGGTCAACGTCCACGGCGCCATCAACATGCTGGGCCTGGCCAAGCGGGTCAAGGCGAAAATCTTTCAGGCCTCCACCTCCGAGGTGTATGGCGACCCGGAGGTGCACCCGCAGCCGGAGACCTACCGCGGCTCGGTAAACCCCATCGGGCCGCGCTCCTGCTACGACGAGGGCAAGCGCTGCGCCGAGACCCTCTTCTTTGACTACCTGCGGCAGCACCGGCTGCGGATCAAGGTGTGCCGGATTTTCAACACCTACGGCCCGAACATGCACCCCTTTGACGGCCGCGTCGTGTCAAACTTCATCCTCCAGGCCCTGCAGAACAGGCCGCTGACCGTTTACGGCGACGGCACCCAGTCCCGCTCCTTCTGCTACGTCGATGACCTCATCGAGGGCTTCCTGCGTTTGATGGGAAGCAGCGACGAATTCACCGGGCCGGTCAACCTCGGCAACCCGGTGGAATTTACCATGCTGGAGCTGGCAGAGCAGGTCAGGGATGTCACCAACTCGCAGTCTGCCATCAAGTTCGAGCCCCTGCCGGAGGATGACCCGCGGCAGCGGCAGCCCGACATCACCCTGGCCCGGGAAAAACTCGGCTGGGAACCGAAAGTTCCCCTGCGGCAGGGCCTGGAAAAGACGGCGGCCTACTTTGCCGACCTCCTGGAGTCGGGCGTTATCAAGGGCTCCGGCCAATAGGCCGACAGGACCACCCCATACTCCATGCCCCACCCTGAGGCCGGAGACTGTTGTCCGGGTCGGGTACGGTGCGCCGCTGCCGGGAAACCGCGGCCCCGCCCGGCAGCGCCAAAGACACGGAAATGTCTCCCTTACGAACCGTGCTTCGAAAGGTAGTCGGCCACGCCTTCCGGGGTGGGCTTCATGGCGTCGTCGCCGGGGCGCCAGTTGGCCGGGCAGACATCGCCGTGCTCCTCAAAGAACTGGAGGGCGTCGATCACCCGCAGCGCCTCATCGACGTTGCGGCCGAGGGGCAGGTCATTGATGAGCTGATGCCGGACAATCCCCTCCCTGTCTATCAGGAAAAGGCCGCGAAGAGAGACGCCGTCCTCGAGGAGAACGCCGTAGTCCGTCGAGATGGACTTGGAGATGTCCGAGAGAAGGGGAAACTGCACCGGGCCGATGCCGCCCTGGTTGATCGGGGTGTTTTTCCAGGCAAGGTGGGTGTAAATGGAGTCTACGGAGATTCCCAGCAGCTCGCAGTTTTTGGCCCTGAAGTCGTTAACCTGCCTGTTGAAGGCGAGAATTTCCGAGGGGCAGACAAAGGTGAAATCCAGGGGGTAAAAGAAGACGAGGACATGCCGGCCGCGAAAGGCGGCAAGTGAAACGGTTTCAAAGCTGTTGTCGGGCATCACAGCTTCGGCTTCAAAGTCAGGGGCCTGCTTCGTTACCAGACACATAAGAGCACCTCCCGCATGGTTTGTCTTTGGGTTATGTTATAGACTTAATGGTACCCATTATTGCAGGTTTTCTCGATATTTTTTTGCATCACGGGCCTGTTTTCCGGCAAACCGGCAGTTTCCCGCTCTGCGGAACGCCATGCTGCCCGCTCCAGATACCCGTTGGGCAATCTTTGCCTGGAAAAGGGGGGCCAAGCCTGAAAAAGACGGGGGATTTTCAGGTCAGGATGGCCAGGACCAGTTCCGCTGTCAAGGCCATATCGGAAAGCTTGATGGTCTCGCGGGTGGAGTGAACCCGGTCCATGCCGGTGGAGAGAATGGCACACTGCAGCCCGAAGCTGTTGAAGATGTTGGCATCGCTGCCGCCGCCGGCAACGACGTAGTCGAGGTGGACACCGCGGGTACGGGCAGCGGCCTCCACCCTCCTGATTACGGCAGAGTCCTGCGCCAGCTTCATGACCGGGTAATCGTCGATCACCGCAAACTGCAGGGAGGGCTTTGCCCCGGGAGTCCCCCGGGATGGAGCCCAGTTGTCGACTTCCTCCTGGAAGACGGCCCGGATATGTTCCGTGTGCTCCTTCAGCAGGGAGACGTCGTGGCTCCGGACCTCCCCCTCCACGATGACAGATTCGGGAACGATGTTGGTCGCCGTGCCCCCCTTGATAAGGCCGATGTTGGCGCTGCTCTCCTGGTCGAGCCGGCCAAGCTCAAGGCGGGCTATCGCCCTGGCGGCGAGGTGAATGGCGCTGATGCCTTTTTCCGGGGCAAGCCCCGCATGGGAGGCAAGGCCGGTAATCCCGGCCCTGATGCGGTTAGCAGCCGGGGCGCCGACAACGACCCTGTTGATGCCGGAAGAGTCGAGGGCATAGCCGATTTTTGCGGCAATCTGTTTCGGGTCAAGGGCCTTTACCCCCAGCAGCCCCACCTCTTCGCAGGTGGTAAAAACATACTCCACCGGCCCGTGGGGGATGTTTTTTTCCTGCAGGGTCCGCATCACCTCGATCAGGGAGGCGATGCCGGCCTTGTCGTCACTGCCGAGCACGGTATCACCGGCGGAGGTGAAGACTTCGCCCTCGCGCCGGACCCGGACCCCTGTGGCCGGGACAACGGTATCCATGTGGCAGTTGAAGAAAACAGGCTCCCGGTCCAGGCCGCCGCCGGGAAAGCGGACAAAGAGATTGCCGCAGTCGGCCCCTGTCCTCGCAGCCGAGTCATCCTCGAAGACCTCGGCCCCCATTTCGGTAAAAAGCGAGGTGAGGAAGGCGGCGACCCTGCCCTCCTGTTTTGACGGGCTGTCGATTTCGCAAAGGGTGGTAAATACGGCGGCAAGTCTCTCCAGATTAATGCTCATGGTTTCCTGTTCCTGCTGGTTTCTGCGTTCTGCCGGAAATTTTCTCCTTCCCGGCCATGTTTTGTCCTCTGCGCAGTATTCCAGAATGGCAGGATCTTTGCAAACCCGAAAGCATGCAATCTCTTTTAAATTGATCGCAGAAGACTCGCGACCGCTCCAGAGCCGGAAATCTGCAGTTTCCGGTTCAAAAAGCGGCGGGGAAGCTGAGCGCTACTTCCGGGACCAGCCGCTCTCCCGGCGCCAGCGCATCAGCCGAATCCTGCCGGTGGCAGCGCTGCTGATGACCGCGGCATAGGGGTTGCCGCGCACGAGGAGCGGGTTTTGCGCAGCGGGATGGTAGAGGATAATGGAGCCGTTGTCGCCGCTGGTGCCGTCCGGCTGCCATTTTAGGTAACTCGGCCCGCCGAAGATGAGCCCGTTTTTGCCGGCAAGCTCCGTTCCGGAAGGGGTTTTCGTCGGGCCGCCCGCAGGGTATGGCGGGGCTGCGGAGCAGTCGTAAAGCTGCACCTCGGGCCTGAACAGGACCTCCTTGATAATATCGCCGGGCAACTCGTCCCCACAGTCCCGGTCGCCATCGGTGTCAATGCAGATCCGGTAGCCGTCTCTCGCCGCCAGGATAAAATCCACAAGGATGTCCCTGTTTCTGCTGACTGCTTCCGACCGCGCCTGGTTGAGATCCGTCAGCAGGGAAAAAGCCGCGCCTCTGACCTTTGCCGTCGGGTCGGCAAACATGAACACCACACCTGTGGCGAGGATGCCGGCGACAACCAATACAACAAGGAGCTCAACCAGCGTGAAGCCCCCTGTTGAAATCCTGTGATGCATACTCCCGGCCCCCTGCTGCTTTCCTGAAATACAACGCGCCTCACCGCTTTTAAGGTTTTACAAGGGATAGGAGGCCGGCATCAATATTTTTTAATGCCAGTTTTGCTGCCAGGCAAACCTGAGGTTTAAGGCGGAAAGCCCTGCGGCAGGGAGGGGAAAAAGACCTTCAGCCCGTTTCCGACTGGAGCTACAATGTGGTATATTTGTGATTTGACACAGCTGCCACAATGTGGCATATTATTCCCAGGAGCCGTTTTTTCTTCCGGGGCTCACCGCTCCTTGTGAAGAAGCCACCGGGGCAGTAATGGAACACTGCAGCATTTTTGAAATTTATTGAGATGAGAGACCCTTTATGAAATGCCGTGAATGTGAAGGAAAACTGGAGATTCACCGGGTTTGCCGGAAAATATGCATGAAATGCAACGTCTGCAAAAAAGAGTACGACATCTGCAAAGTTATTCAAAAGCTTGACCACGAAATTCAAAAATCACTTGAGCAGCACTCTGCAGCCATTATGTAATGTGCCCTGCCGGCCCGCCTCCCCTGAAGCACCCCCTGTAACTCTTTTTTGCGCCAATCCCGCCGTACGGCAATGTCAGGCTGCCGGGCGCCCCCGCCCAACAAGCATGGTTTTCATGCCGGCGCGCCGGCATACGCCGGGCCGAGCCGAGTCGTTTGCCGAAACGCGGTTCCTGATACTTTGTGGCACTTGATTGTATATGCAATAATAGCTTATAATTATTGCATAAAACAATTCCTGTTATAATGGGTGTGATACATGCAAAAAATAAAAGAGTGCCTCTGCTGGAAAATAACAAAATGCGACAACCAGGATAACTGTCCGACAAAAAGCAACCCTGAAATGCCCTGCTGGGAAAAATGCTTCCAGCAAAACAACCTGTCGAAGGTTTTTGAAGTCTGCAAAAACTGTACTGTATTTGCAAAATACAACCGAAGCTCTTATTAGCCCACCCCAAAAAACCAATACCCCCTGGCAGGCGCACGGCAACAGGACAGCATGCCCACCGGGCAGTTTATTCTTATTCTGCCCTCAGGCGATTACCAGGCCGTATTACGCCCAGAAGGCATTCCCGGCTGCTTTGGAGAGGCGCGGGCCCGGGGAGAAGGAAAAGCGGTTCCGAAAAGACCGGAAAAGTGTTCGGCTGGCGAAACATGAAACAGGAGGTGATGCCAGTCCCGGCCAGTATTGAAAAAAGAAGAGGCCTTCCCCGGCAGAATGTCCTTTTCAACAGCCGCACATTGAAGTATTTATGAGACATCAGATAACAGCGGCAGGCAAAATGGCCGGCCACAATCCCAGGGAGGTGCCCCAATGTTCGGTTTGAAAGCCGTCTCTGCCCATAATGGCTGGGCAATGGCAGCAGCCGGCGCCATAATCGTTATGTGCGGCCTGTCGGTTCTGGCCTTTATTATATCGCAACTTCATAAAATTGTTGGTCTTTTTGAGGAAAAAAAGAAAGGGGCCGCCCCTGTTGAACCGCCACCGGCCGACACCGGCTTCGACATCCTGTCCGACCTGGCCGCCGCCGCCCTCCGGTATCAACCCCTGACAGAGGAACTCGGCGACAGTTTCCCCCTTGCCGAACTCTACAGGATATTTGAAAGAGAGGACCTGCCCCATCCGCACCTGACCATTACGGCCCTGCGCGAGGCTGAATATCTGCTGCCTGTCGGCGAAGGTCTCTTCTGCTGGAAAAAAAATTAAAACCAATTTCAGGGTAGCCCTATGGAACTGTTTCTCGAATTTGTAAAAAATACCGGTTACTACCTGGCAGACTTTCGCTATCTCTTCATGATCTGCGTCGGTATCCTCTTCTGTTTTCTTGCCACTGCCAAAAAGTATGAGCCGCTGCTGCTGCTGCCGATCGGTTTTGGCATTATTGTCGGCAACATCCCCTTCTTCAAGGGATTCGGCCTTGGTATTTATGAGAACAACAGCGTTCTCCACTACCTCTATTTCGGCGTCACCTCCGGGCTTTATCCCTCCATCGTGTTTCTCGGCCTTGGGGCGATGACGGATTTTTCTTCCATGCTGGCCCGCCCCAAGCTCATGCTTTTGGGGGCTGCGGCCCAGATGGGTATTTATTTCACCCTGCTCAGTGCCCTGGCGTTGGGTTTCGCCCCCAAGGAAGCCGCCTCGGTGGCCATAATCGGCGGCGCCGACGGCCCGACCTCCATCTTCCTCACCGCCAAGCTGGCACCGCAGCTCATCGGCCCTATCGCCATTGCGGCCTACTCCTATATGGCCCTTATCCCGATTATCCAGCCGCCGATTATGCGGCTTTTAACCACCAGGCAAGAACGGTTGATCCGGATGCCTGACACCGACCGCCCCATCAGCCGCAAGGAGTTGCTCTGTTTTCCGATTATCGGCGTCATTTTATGCTGCTTTCTGGCGCCGGCGTCCATCCCGCTGCTGGGGCCTTTCTTCTTCGGCAACTTTATGAAGGAATCAAGGGTGGTCGACCGGCTGGCCAAGACAGCCAGCAGCTCCATCATAGATACGGCGACTATTTTTCTGGGTTTTACCGTTGGCGCCAGCACCCAGGCCGATGTCTTTTTAACGATTAAATCGGTGGGAATTTTTCTTCTCGGGTCGGTGGCCTTTTCCATCGCCACCGCATCCGGGGTGATCTTTGCCAAGATCATGAACATCTTCATGAAGGAAAAAATCAACCCGCTGCTTGGGGCAGCCGGCGTTTCCGCCGTTCCCGGGTCGGCCCGCGAGGTTCACCTCGTCGGCCTGAAGGAGGACCCGACCAACTATCTGCTGATGCATGCCATGGCCTGCAATGCCTCCGGGGTTATCGGCTCGGCGATCTGCGCCGGCGTTCTCTGGAGTTTCATGATGCGCTAGCCGGCAGGGTGGCAATTAACCCGCCGGGCATTCAATCAGGAGCAAAACCGGCGGCAGAGCAAAACAGGAAAAACTGTCACCCCGGCCGGATAAAGCCGCAATTAAGGCAAAAGCATAATTCAGGCGGCAGCTCCGGGGCCGAGCACAAAATGGCGGGTGATACGGCGCCGCCTTCCCGGTTGTTTCTCGACCAAACCACCTGCCTGCGGTGTTGCCGTCTTGATTTCACCGCGCATCCTGCCTATTTTCTTACAATAAAGACGCTGTTTATAAAACCTTCGGGAAAAAAGCCTGGCACTGGTTTTTTCCCCTTTTGCAAAATGACCGAAAAACCAAAGAGGAGGTGAGAACCATGAAAAAGAATACTTCGTTGTTTGCCG
>JAFDCC010000016.1 GCA_019312985.1 Deltaproteobacteria bacterium | reverse complement strand
GTTTTTCTGCGGCGGTGTCTAAAGGACAAAACGGACCAGGATCTGCAGAACAGCCAGGCTGTAGAGCCCCTCCACCATATCGTCGAGCATGATGCCGAGCCCGCCGTGAAACCGTTGGTCAAAAAAATTGACCGGAAAGGGCTTGGCAATGTCAAAGAAGCGGAAAAGGATAAAGCCGAGAAGCAGGGTCAGGGGGGTAAGGGGCACACCGCTCATGGTGATAAGCATGCCGACGATTTCGTCGATGACCACGACCCCTGGGTCCCGGTTATCGAGAATCTTTTCAGCTTCTCCCGCTGCCAGTGTCCCCGCGATAAAGAGAACAAGGACAACGGTAAGATAGGGCAACAGGTCGAGCGGCTGGAGCAGGAGAAAAAGCAGCAGGCCCGCAAGGGAGCCCCAGGTGCCGGGGGCTTTCGGGAGGTAGCCGGAGTAACAGCCGGTCGCTATCAGCATGATCAGGGTGTACATTTCTCTTCTCCGCCGGCTCCTACTCTTTTTTTTCCGTAAACGTTTCCGGCGAAGAGCGGCCGACCTCCCCGTAGACCCGCTGCAGGGGCACCCCGTTTTGGTGTGCGACCCGCAGGCAGTCATCGTGCTCCGGGTAGATGGTCCAACCTGCGGGGGTTTCAACCAGTTTGGCCCCAACATGGCCCCATGGGGTGGGAACCGTCCCCGTCTTTCGCGGCAGGGTAATCCTGTTTTCGCGCCGGAACCGGAGGCCGATGGCGGTGGTTTCAAGAAAGATGCAGTTTTTTATCTCGAGGGACCGGGCCGGGTCGCAGATCACCTGGAGCAGGAAGCCCAGCCGCCCTTTTTTCATGTGGCGCGGCGCCAGGCCAACATCCAGGGCGCCGAGGGCGAAGAGTTGTTCAAAAAGATGAGAAGAGAATTCAGGGCTCCAGTCATCCAGGTTTGTCTCGATGATTTCCACCTCCCGGCTTTCCGCCACATGCCGGGCGCGGCCGATGACGAGCCGCAACAGGTTCGGCCTGCCGTCTGCCAGGGTGCGGCTGCCTGCCCCGTAGCCGGTACGTTCGATCCGCATGGCAGGGAACTCGCCGAAACCGCTGCTCAGGGATTTTGCCAGGGCCGCGCCGGTCGGAGTCACCAGTTCCTGGTCGTAATCGACACCGTAAACCGGCACCCCCTGCAATATTTCACAGACGGCGGGGGCCGGCAGGGGCAGATCGCCGTGGCGGCAGCGGACCCATCCCCGCGGCATGGGCAGGGAAGAGGTGACAAGTTTTTCAATCCCAAGACGGTAAAGGCCGAAGACCGAGCCGATGATATCGACAATGGAATCAAGACCGCCCACTTCATGAAAATGGACCTCTTCGACAGGGGTGCCATGAATTCTGGCCTCTGCCTCGGCAAGGCAGGCAAAGACAAGCAGTGATGTTTCGCGGACCTTCTCCGCCAATCCGCTTTCTTGGATCAACTCCCTGATATCCCTCCAGGTCCTTGAAGAATAAGGGGTTTCAGCCGTTATTTCGACGCGGGTGGCGCTGATGCCGGAACGGGTCTCCCGAAAGCTTCGCAGGCTAAATTTTTCAAGACCCAGCTCCCCGATTGCAGCCCGAAGTTCTTCGGGGTCCAGCCCGACATCGAAAAGGGCGCCGAGGAACATGTCGCCGCTGATCCCTGAAAAACAGTCGGCATAGGCAATGTGCGCTTTATCGTCTCCCTTCATTCTTGCGGTTCTGACTCCTCTTCGATTTTTTTGGCGCTGCTGTAGTGGGTCAGTTTTTGCAGGATCTGCCGCCGGTAGTGGTAGCACGGTACTGCTACTATGGCAGAGAACAGGAGGAGAAGCAACAGTTCGAAATAATTTCTTTCATAAACCTGGGCGCCTTCGAAGGAAAGCACCAGGGTGCCCGGCATGCGGGCAATAGCGGCAATAAAAATGAAAACCTTGAACGGCATGGTGCTGAGCCCCAGCAGGTAGGAAAGCGAGTCCTTGGGAAACCCGGGAAAAAGGAAGAGGACAAAGGGGATGACAAAATCTCCCTTGAATATCAAATGGTTGAATTTGCGATATATATTTGTCTTTGCAAAGCGCCCCCTGAATGCATCGGCAAAGAGGTGCCCGATGCCGAAGGCAAGGGCGGATCCCGTTGCCAGCGCGATACTTGAATAAAAAAAGCTGGGCCAGGCCCCGAAGAGAAATCCGCCGAGAATACCTGTCGCCTCGCCGGGAACCGGCGCAAAGAGGACCTGGAGAATCTGCAAACCCATGAAAAGCAGCGGTGCCAGGAAGCCGGCGGCAAGGATGGTTTCCCGGATGCGGCTGGAGTCGGCCATGAGATCTTCAAGGTGAAAAAGGGCCCGGCTGACGAGAGTCTCGCCCCAGAAGACATGGAGGAGAAGGCCGGCCACGGCCAGCAGTAGAAAGGAACCCCAGAAAAAGATTCTGGCCTTTTTTCTTTTCATCGGCCCAGGAGGGTGCCGGGCTCCACGAGCCTGCCGCTGATAAAGGCGGCAACCTCCATTCGCCTGGCCCCTTCAGGCTGAACTTCCCGGATAAGGAGGCAGCCGTTTCCGGTTGTTACCAGGAGGCCGTTGCGGTCGGCCCGGCAGATCGTTCCCGGTTCCGGAAAGGTGCTGCAACAGGATCTGTTCTCCTCCACCTGCGGCGAAAAGAGGCGCAGCCGCCTGCCGGCCAGGGTTGTAACGGTTGCCGGCCAGGGGTCAAGTCCCCGGATAAGTCCGGAAATCCGCTTCGCCGGCTGGGACCAATCCACCACCCCGTCTTCTTTCTGCAGGATCGGGGCGTAGCTGGCCCTGGCATCGTCCTGCTGAAGCGGTTGAATGCTGTCGCTGCGGAGCAGGTCAAGGGCCCGGACAAGCGTTTTACCGCCCAGTTCAGCAAGCTTGGCCGAGAGGGTTCCGGCCGTATCCTGCGGCATGATGGCGATGCTTTCCTGGAGCAGTATGTCACCCGTATCGATGCCCTCATCCATCTGCATTACCGTGACGCCTGTTTCCTCTTCCCCGTTGACCAGGGCCCACTGGATGGGGGCAGCGCCCCGGTAACGGGGAAGAAGCGAACCGTGCACGTTGATGGTTCCCAGGGGCGGAAGAGTGATGATAGAGGACGGCAGAATTTTGCCGAAAGCCACAAGAACTATAATGTCCGGCTTGAAGTCACGCAGTATGCCGTGAAATTCTTCACCCCGGATACGTTCAGGCTGGAGGACCGGGAGGGAGGCTGCCAGGGCGAGTTCCTTTACCGGCGGCGCCATGACCTTTCTCCCCCTGCCGCGGGGGCGGTCAGGCTGGGTGACAACGCAAACGACATTTTCGCCGCTATCGAGAAGGGCCTTGAGCGAGGGCAGGGCAAACTCCGGTGTGCCCATGAAGGCAATGCGGTTTATCGCAACCATGCCAGGATCATCCTTTCTCCTGCTGCCGTAGTATTTTTTTGAGGCGCTTCTTGTAGAGCGACCGTTTCAGGGCGCTGAGATGGTCAATAAAGAGGGTGCCGTTCAGGTGGTCAAGCTCGTGCTGAATCACCCTGGCAAAGTACTCTTCGGCCTGAAATTCCAGGGTGTTGCCTTCCAGGTCCTGGGCCCGGACCAGAATTTTGTTGCAGCGCTCCACATTTGCCGTCAGGTCGACAACGCTCAGGCAACCCTCCTCTTCAATCCGGCACCCTTCTTTTTCAAGGATCTCCGGGTTGACCAGGACAAGGGGTTTTTTTTCATCATTGCCGGCCGCGGTGTCGATGACAACCAGGCGCAAACATTCGCCGACCTGGTTGGCGGCCAGGCCCACGCCGGGGGCAGCATACATTGTTTCAATAAGATCGTCGGCCAGCTGCCGAAGAGAGTCGTCAAAGCGGGTTACCGTTTCGACCTTCTGCCTTAAAACAGGGTCAGGATAGGTGAGAATTTTCTTTATTGCCATTTGAAAGCCGGGTGATGAAGTGATTTTGCTCAAGGGTGTCATAATAATACCTGCTCTCGAGACATTCCAATAAAAAATGAGAAATAAGGGAAGATGCTGCTCAATTGGCAAGGGAGAGCACGAATATTGTGTTCATGGGCCGTATGAGGTATGGTGGCTGTCTCGTGGCAGGTGCGCGGACAACAGGAAAACGGGGGAAATGGTGCAAGCGGAGACAGGAAAATTTGATTCGGGGCTGGCGCGGCTGCAAAGGCCGGTACTGCCCCTGGTGAACATGGTGCAGTTTCTCTACCTGACCGGCCCCTGCGGTACCGTTGCAGAGGTCCTGGACCGCATGACAAAGCCCGTTGAGCTTGAGGGTGTTCTGTATGCGAATCCCCGCCGGGAGCTGGAGGAGTACACCCTTTTTCTGCGGGAATTGGAAGTCATGAAGGGCAAGAAAAAGCTTTCTTTCACCTTCCCGTTCATCATCGATGAGAAGCAGAAGCCCCTTCCCGGACGCAAGGCCCTGGAACTCTGGATCAGGCAGCAGGTTCTCAGCCGGGAGCTTGAGACGATCAACAGCCTGCTCTGCGGCCCATGCGGCTGCGTCCTCTGCTGCACTGGACCGAACAGCGAACATGACAGGGATTCCGGGTTCAGAGGCAGAATGAAGCAGGAATTCTTCGAGATTCCGCTGGAGGAGAGCGAGGTTTCCCTCTTTGGCGTCGATACCTTCGATACGGCTGAGAGCCGTGCCATGACAGCCCGGTCAGAGCCGCCGCTGCAGCGGGATGGACGCCCCTTTTACAGGAATGCGACATCCCTCTATCACTGGCAGAACGGCTGGAGCATGGTCCTGCCGGAGGGGGCTGCCTGTCCCCGGCTGGCTGTAGATACGAAAAAATGCCTCGTTTATGAGAAACGGCCGCAGGTGTGCAGGAAACCACAGATTTTTCCCTATATCCTTGAAAAAACTCCTGATACGGCAAAACGCAGCGACGGGGTGCTGCTTCCGGTCTTCATGGCGCGGAACAAGGTCCTTGCCGTGTGGGACTGCCCCTATGTCCGGAAGTTCCAGCAGGAGATCGGCGCCTATGCTGAAATGGGCGGGCTGGAGCCCGTTTTCAAAAAAAGCAAAACCTAGATTCAGGCCCCGGAAAAGGCCAGACCGGGAAAGGCGGCGTTCCGGGTTGCGGCGCTCAAGCTGTTTCGCAAACCTGGAAAGCCCGGCGTCTTCCGTGACTTGCCTTTCATGGCCGCGGCATACCAACCTGTTCTTTGCCATGCACGATTGTTTTCCATGATGTATTATAGAGTGCTGCCCAGGACCGTCTGAACCCGGGTAGACTAACATGCTGACACCATAACATTCTGATTCTGATGCCAATGCTTTTCCTCTTTGTTGCAATTTCCTACCTGATAGGATCCATCCCGACCGGGCTCCTTCTCTCCAGGGCGACAGGGGTTGATATCCGTAAATCCGGCAGCGGCAATATCGGCGCCACCAACGTGACGCGGCTGCTGGGGAAAAAGCTCGGGGTTTTCACCCTGGTGGGCGACGTCCTCAAGGCGGTGGTCCCGATGCTTGCGGTCCACTGGTATTATGTCCGGTTCGGCATAACGGCTGAGCCGCAGGACCTTGACCTTGCCGTTTCGCTCTGCGGCGGTGGAGCCTTTCTGGGGCACATGTATTCGGTATATCTCAAATTCAGGGGCGGCAAGGGGGTTGCAACGGCCCTGGGTGTTTTTCTCGTGCTGGAGCCGATCGCCGCCCTGATCAGCCTCCTGCTTTTTGTCGGGGTGGTATACTTCTCGGGGTATGTTGCTGTCGGCTCCCTCGTGGTTTCCGCCATGATGACCCTGTGGGTCTGGCTCTTGAAGGGGTCACCCAACCACGTGTTTCTGGCATTTTTTATCGGCGTCCTTATCTGGCTGAAGCATGCGGATAACATCAGGCGGCTGTTCGAAGGCACCGAGACCAACTGGCGGGAATGGAAAAAGAAAAAAGAACAGGCGCCGTGACAAAAAAAGAGTGGGCGGATATACAGGCAGCGGCCGAACTGCTCGGCCTGGAAGATAAGGCCAGCCTGGCAGAGATAAAACGGGCATACCGGCACCTGTCGAGAAAACACCACCCTGATATGCAGAAAAAGCCGGGCAGCGGCGCGGCGCAAATCGCGATGCATGAACTTACCGGGGCGTACAAGGCCCTGCTCCAATACTGCGATACCTTCCGCTTTCCCTTAACCCCCGCTGATGATGAGCAGCTGGAAGCTGAAGACTGGTGGTTTGAGCGTTTCGGCCAGGATCCTCTGTGGGGTAAGGGGGCTGGGCCGGAAGACGAGCCGGAGCGGTAACAGTCAGTCGGGAAATAGGGAATGAATCGCCTAGCAGCAATCTTTGATCGAAAGCCTGGTGAGTGTCGGGGCGGCTATGTGACCAAAATAACAGC
>JAFDCC010000015.1 GCA_019312985.1 Deltaproteobacteria bacterium | reverse complement strand
GATATGAAAATATCCTTCGGGGACCAGACACTCGTATACAGGAAAAGGACCTGGGCCATTCCCCAGGACGACGGTTCCGTCGACGAGCGGGGTATCCGCTACGGCGAAAACCCGGACCAAGAAGCCGCCCTCTACGAGCTTGTCAACGGCAACCTTACCCTCGGCGACTGCCACTTCATCGAGCCGGGCAACGGCCTCGTTTCGGCGATTCCGGTGGAGGACATGCTGCAAGTGGGCAAGCACCCCGGCAAGATCAACCTGACCGACGTCGATAACGGCCTCAATATCATCAAGTACCTGATGGACAGGCCGGCGGCGGTCATCCTCAAGCACAACAACCCGTGCGGCGCGGCCTACGGTACATCCCTGGCAGATGCCTACAACAAGGCGAACCGGGCGGACCGCATCGCCGCCTTCGGTGGAGCCCTCATCCTCAACCGTCCGTGCGACACGGACACGGCAAACCTTATCAGGGACAACTACCTCGAGGTTGTCTGCGCCCCGGAGTTTGAAGAGGGGACCCTCGACATCCTGAAATCGCGCAAGAATCTCCGCATCATCCGCATGAGCCGCATCGACCGACTCGCCGAGTTTGAAAAGTTCCGCTTTGTGGATTTCAAGAGCCTTATTGACGGCGGCATCATCATCCAGCAGTCGGCGGTCAACTCCATCCGGTCGCGCGCCGACCTGAAACCTGCCGTCTCCACTTACCAGGGCGAGGAGTACAAAGTGGAGCGCAACCCTACAGACCGGGAAATCGACGACATGCTCTTCGGCTGGGCCGTGGAGCACGGCGTGACCTCCAACTCGGTCCTCTATATCAAGGACGGCTGCACGGTCGGCATCGGCACCGGTGAACAGGACCGGGTCGGGGTCGCTGAAATAGCGGTCCACAAGGCCTATATCAAGTATGCCGACATTGTCTGCTTTGACAAGCACAACATCCCCTATGCCGACCTGGCCCTCGAGGTCAGGCAGGGCAAACGCGACCGGGGCGACCTGGAGGAAATCGATGCGAAAACCAGAACCGACCGCGCCGGCCTGCCGGGTTCGGTCATGATATCGGACGCCTTCTTCCCGTTCCGGGACGGGGCCGATGTCGGGATCGAACAGGGGGTTTCCGCCATTCTCCAGGCCGGTGGCTCAATGAACGACTACCAGACGATCCAGGCGTGCAACGAGGCCGATCCCCAGGTCGCCATGATGTTTACCGGCCAGCGCTCTTTCAAGCACTAAGCCGTTTTGCAGCCCACATGAAAAAAGGCGACCCTCTCCGGGGCCGCCTTTTTTCATTTACCGCTGCTTTGCCTTGACCTTCAGGACAGAATGCACGACTGCCCAAACAAAAGTAAAATATATACATGGAAGCATCACGATTCATAATCGCCGGGAGTTTTATCGACGGCAGTGGTGCCGATGTGCGGCGGAATGTTTTCCTGGCCCTGCAGAATGGGAAAATCAGCGCCATTGGCCCGGCAGAAGAACTTCCCTGTAATAAAGAAACTCCAATTGATGACTTTTCCTACTGCACCATTGTGCCCGCCCTCGTTGACTGCAGTGTCTCTCTGGCACGCTCACCCGCAGCCGGCAGGGATGGACGTTCAGCGGCGGCAAAGGTCGACCCTGGGAATAAAGCGGCCCTGGTGGCGCAGCATATCCTTTACTGCCAGGCACACGGCGTGCTGGGAGTGGCCGCAAACGATGCTCTGGCCGGCCTGTTGGAGCACAATCAGGCAGAAATGGCGCGGCCGGGGATCGTCGCCATCCGAACAACCGGCGCTTCCTGCCGGAGCGGTAAAGGTTGCAGTGAGGGCCACCCGGCAGCCCATGGTGATTTTCTTCGGGTTAACTATTCCGGGAATATCGACGGTGAGAAAGCCTCATCTGTACGGCCCACCCATGGGGAGCTGTGCCGCATCCTGAAGAACCGGGACGGCAGAAAGGCGGTGGTGGCGGCCAATGGCGAGCAGCAGGTGGCGGAGGCGCTTGCTGCGGGCTGCGATGCCATCGAACAGGGATATGGTATGGGGAAAAATAATCTCAGGAAAATGGCGGAAAAGAATGTACTGTGGATACCAAGCTTGCTGCGGGCCAAAAATCAACTGGACAGTGTCTCCACCGGAGGGAATGTGTGTTGTCGGTTTTCCCAACGCTATGCGGCACCGGGAAAGCCCGACCCCGGCGCCGAAGCCTATTGGAAAAAGATGCTCAGCGGCCAGCTGGCCCAACTGCGTTTTGCAAAAAATACCGGGGTGACAGCTGCTGTAGGAACAGGTGCCGGTAGTGTCGGCATCCTCCACGGCGAATCGGTGGTTGAGGAAATGAAATTGTTCATCAAGGCCGGCTTTTCGCTTGAGGAAACCATCCGCTGCGCCTCGGAAAATGGCGCCCGATTCTTCGGCATGACGCCCCTGGGAAGACTCGCTGTCGGGCGGGCGGCAACATTCCTCGTTGCCAGGGGATCGGCAACCCAGCTGCCAAGAAAACTCTCCTATTTAACTGCCATCTATGTTAACGGCGAACCCGGCACTGCATGAAATTATCAGGGAATGCCGAAAGTCATCACTGAACAGCGCTTTTCAAATCTCTTATTTATTATCAATCTTCCAGGTTCCCCATTTACCCCCCCAAAGAAGTAACAGTAAACCCTGTTTCCGTTGAACAGGCTTTTTCATTGAACCAATTTAGCCGTGAAGCATTCATACAAGAAAGAACTTCATGATATTGAAACCGGGCCCTAAGGCTTGCACTGTATTTTTTTGTAAAAAATTCAGATAATTACAATAATACATAAGAAAAAT
>JAFDCC010000014.1 GCA_019312985.1 Deltaproteobacteria bacterium | reverse complement strand
GTGCCTGATGCGGACAGTGCCCAGATGCGGATATGGATCGGCAATCTCGATAAATATGGCGGGATAAAATTCTGGAGCGGGCCGGAATTCATGGCAGCCTACATCCTTGGTCCGGACAACAAAAGGTTTGGGGCCTGGTATTCAGGGCAGCGCTACACGCGGCTCGAATTTTTTGAGGATAACAGAATAAAGGTATATCCCCCGAATCTGAAGCCCAGCATTGGCGGGGAGCGTGAGAGAAGTGAGAGCATGAAGCCATGAGCAGGCAGTCCAGCCTTTTTTTCGACTGACCGCCGCACCATGGACGATTCTTTTTACCAGGCAGTCAAATATAACTGCGATATATCCGACGCCAGGGACAACGGTATCTACTCCATCTGTACCCTGGTTCTCAAACTGCGCAACCTCTACAAGTGGGAGCATGGCCTCAATCCGTGGGAGGAGCCGGATCCTCCTGTGCTTCTTGACTGGATTGGCGCCAGGGAGGAATACTGGGAGACCATCCATGGCGAAGAGTTTTCGCCCATACCGGTCAGTGGCAAAGGAATTGACCCCTTCCTGCCGGAGGAGATAACCCCCCGGCTTTCCGCGGCAAATCTCCTGTACGGTGCCGGCTACGGCAGGTCCATGAAGGCGGTTTTCTTTGTGGCCGATGTCCTTGAAGAGCGGTGGGTGGAAGGCTGCCGGACGTTTGTTCTCGGCAGGGAAAAGGCCCGCGAACTTTCCAGCCCCTTTGCCATGCTGCAGGACAATACCATCTATATCAGAAAGGAACCGATGCGGTTTTATTTCTGGGACCAGATCCAGGAGATAAACCCTTCCTGCCGGCTGTCGATGCAGCAGGCTCTCAAAGCTTACGGCCTCATGCCGGACAACTCCCCCCTCGACCGAAAACAGCTCATTGATATATTTGACCGCATCGTCGATGAGGAGCTGGAAATATTTATTTATCATGAAGTGGGAGAGAGTCGGGAAAACCTCCTGAGCAGCAGCCAACTGCAGAAGATCATCGGCGCCTATCCCGGCACGGCCATTGAGCTGCTTTCCCGATCAGTAAAGGACATTCTGGCCGATACGCACCCGGCGGGACTTCTTCCTCACATTATCGGGAGGAAGAAGAAAAGTTCCCTGGGGTTCTACCTTGCCTTTCTGGATGGGATGCGCAAGCTTCTCGGTGCAGCGGTCAATGAGGCGGGCCGGGATTTCTGGGACAGCGGTGACTGGACCCTGGTGCGGGATGCGGTGGCAGAATGCCGCCGGACAAACGAGGAGATTGCCTGCAGGCTCCTGGACATGAACCGGCGGCTGGAGAGGGGAGATTCCCCGGCTGCGGTTAAAAGATGGGCGGAGAAAAATATTCTGGCACCGCTGGGCCTCGAGGTGCCGGCATGGAAGGGAAAGGCTACTTGAGCAGCATTTCGGCCAGGGTTGTATAATCGATAATGGCGCCGCCCGGATTTTCGCCCCCGTACTTTTCAGCCGCCTCCCGGGTGCTGAATGCCAGGATTGGGGAAGCCGGATTCTTTTCGTCGACCCAGAAGAAAGCCTTGCCTATGGCAATTTTTTCCTCGGTATTGTAGTCATAGACCGCAGCGCTGGTGTCAAAGCTGATCATTTCCATGGCGCAGAGTTCCTTGCAGCGGTATTTCACGCCGCAGCGGATATCATTGAAATAAACCGGGCCGTCGACATTGGCATCAAGTGAATAGCGCAGCTTTTCCCCGCCTGCCTTTGCGTCGAGCCGGGTGCAGGCCGGCGCTGCTTCGCCGGCGGCAGCAGCGGAAAAGGGGAAATAAAACAGGGCAGCCAGGATCAGTGCGGTAGTCAGTATTTTTTTCATCGGTCCGGGGTTCTTTTTTCGGGTTGCGCATGGGCCGGGGACATACTGCAACAAAACGGTACGCGGCACCGTCAAAAATGCCACAGAATCACCTGGTTGTCAATCACCTGGCACAGGCCGGGATGAAATCTGACGGACCGGGGGGAAGAAAATCATGGATGAACGAATCCAGCTTTTAGATACCGACATTACGATGCTGGCGGTGGACGCTATTGTCAATGCAGCGAACAATTCCCTCCTGGGCGGCGGCGGTGTTGACGGCGCCATTCACCGTTCGGCCGGCCCGGGCCTCCTGGAGGAGTGCCGGCAGCTTCATGGCTGCCCCACTGGGGATGCCAGGATAACAAAAGGCTATGACCTGCCGGCCCGTTACGTTATCCACAGTGTCGGCCCGGTCTGGCAGGGGGGGCGGGCCGGAGAGGAAGAACTGCTGGCGGACTGCTACCGAAGCTGCTTCAGACTTGCGGCGGAACATGGTTTGCAAACCCTTGCCTTTCCTGCCATAAGCACGGGCGTTTACGGTTTTCCCAAAAAAAAGGCGGCCGCCATTGCCGTGCGGCAGACACGCAGGGCGCTGGCAACAAACAGTTCGTTGGAACGGGTGATTTTTGTCTGTTTCAACCGGGAAACCAGGGAGGCCTACGCGGAAGCCCTCGGGCAAAGGGAATGAGCTGGAGCCTGTTTCTTCCGGGCAAGGCAGCGCGGTCGGTTGCCGCCAATCACTTTCGGATTACATATTCCTCTTTTGCCGCGTCCCAGGTATAGCCTCCCCCTGACCATATTTCATCAATTTTCTGCCAGTCGTAACTGATGTTGTCCAAGCCGCTGAAGGTGTCGTAGACGGCCAGGATCTCCGCGTCCTCAATTCTGTTGTCGCGATTGGCATCAGCCCAGTGGTAGCCGGCAATGGGAAGAACCAGTGAGCCGGCCACCCCTGTTTCGGGCGCCTTCTTGTCCCTCAGGGTTACCGAGCCGCTGAACCGCAGCGGTGTGGCAGGCAGGGCGCCGGACTTCTCTTTTTGGTGGACTGCCAGGTAGACAAAGGTGGTCCGCTCCCCTGCCGTCCGGTTGATCCACTTGAGGATCCCGGTCCTGGGGTCAAAACCGGTGTAGGGGGGTGAACTGACGAGCGGCTCGCATCCCTCCGGGAGCTTTTCCTTCAGGATCAGAGAAAAGGGGCCCGGCTGCTTGGTTCTGACCTCTATGATTACGGGAAACGGTTGGCCGGCCGGTATGTGGGGCGGCAGCAGGCGGGTGGCAATAATGGTGACCGGAACCGGCTGGTTATACCTGTACCAGACAAAAGGCAGGAGCAGGACCAGGACAAGGGGCAGGAGCCATGGCAGCAGCCTGTTCGCCCTTACCTGTCTTGCGTGCGGGATCACGGCAGAAGGCGCTGCAGCGGTCGCAGGTTTCCCTCCCTCTTTTTCCAGGATTTCCTCAAGGGGCACCTCCAGAGCCTCGGCAAGTTTTTGGGCGTTGTCCTCCTTGATGGACGGATAACGCTTGTTTTCCCAGCGGGAGATTGTGTCTGTGGTTACTCCGACCACGGTGGCCATGTAGAGCTGGGTCAAACCCTTTGCCTCCCGCAGCCTCCGGACCTGGGAGCCATCAATCTTCACCATCTGCGCTGGGCCTGGATATGTTTTGTCGCTCATTGGGAAAGCATCTGCAGATTCAAAAAGTTTTTGAGTGAAAACAACGAAGTGTCATCTTAGCCGAAGATAAGGCAACCTGCACAGGTTTTTCATCCATACCCGGAATCGCCCGTGGCTGCATACTGCCTTCAGTCCGGACATTACCTCATGTCGGGTCGACATCGGACAACAATCAGCCGGACATGACCCGACATCGTCTGGAATTTCAGCACCCGGCTTTTACAGTGGAACAAAGGCAACGGGTGCCGGGTATTCATTCACAACTGGAACAGAAGGAGGAGAAACAATGAAAAGAATACTCTTGTTGGTTTTACTGGGATTGGCGGCAGCATCGTTTTTCGCCGGGGTTGTTTCGGCAGGCAGTGTTAATGCCCCTGAAGAAGAGATCATTATCAAGGGGGAAAAAAAGTCTGCAAGGTTTTCCCATCCGGTGCATTTGAAGCTGGGAGTGGAATGCGGCCAGTGTCACCATGACAGCGGCCACCAACCCTTGACGGACAGCTCCATCGCGGCCATGGAGAACAGTGAAAGTCTCCGCTGCGCAACCTGTCACAACGAGAATTTCAGCAATGCCGGGCTGCAGAGCATCAAGGATGCATTTCACCAGCGCTGCAAGGAATGCCACAAGGAGGGAGTTAACGGCATAAAAGGCCCGACCAAGTGCAAGGACTGCCACGTCAAATAGGCCTGGCTGCATTTTCGCTAAAAGCCCGGGGTGCCTCTGTGCCCCGGGCTTTTTTTATCCGAAAGGCTGGCTGGGAGAAAATGTTTTCAGGCATTATTGCGCCGGGGGAACAAGACAGTGTAGAGTGATGCAGTTGGTTCTCCAGACCGCTGAAGAGATAAAACCGTTTTCCTGGAAGGAGGGTTTCTGCTCATGCCGAAAAGAGTGTTGCGAAAATGTTTTCCGTCAGCCAGTGACAGCATCAAGGATGCTGCCCGCTGCGTTGTTTCCCCCCAGACGGAATCAAAAAGTTACAAGCTGGCCTTTGATGATCCTGAGTTTTTGCTGCGGGACGAGCTGCGGCCAGTCCGACTGCAGCTGGAAATAATGAAGCCGGAACTGATCCAGCAGGAACTGGGGATAAACGCAACCGTTGTCATCTTCGGCGGGGCCCGGATCCCTGACCCTGAAACCGCGAAAAAACGTGTGCAGGAGGAGGAAGTGCAGCTCCAGCGGGAACCGTTCAGTGACATGGCAACCCTGCGACTGAGCTGCGCCGAAAGGGTCCTGGCCAAGTCCCATTACTATGAAGAGGCCCGGGAGTTGGCGAGGCTCATCACCGAGAGCTGCACCAACAGGAATGACGGCTGCAATCTTATTGTTTCCACCGGCGGCGGCCCCGGGATTATGGAGGCAGCCAACCGCGGCGCCAGCGAGGCAGGCGGCAAAAGCATCGGTCTCAATATCGTGCTGCCCTTTGAACAGGCGCCGAACGAGTACATAACGCCGGAACTCTGCTTCCAGTTCCACTACTTTGCCATGCGGAAAATGCACTTTCTCATGCGGGCCAGGGCCCTGGTTGCCTTTCCGGGCGGCTTTGGCACCATGGACGAACTCTTTGAGACCCTCACCCTTATCCAGACCCGGAAGATCAAGCCGCTGCCGGTTATATTATTCGGCAAGGAGTTCTGGTCCAGGGCCGTTGACTTTGATTTTCTTGTCCAGGAGGGCGTTATCGCCCCGAAAGACGTCAACCTCTTTCAAATGGTGGAAAAAGCCGCTGAGGCCTGGGAGATTATCGAAACTGCCTATTTTGAGAGTATGGAGGAGCAGGACGCGGAGCCATGAGATTAACGGCGAGGGCAGGATGATTTGATTTGCTTGTATTTTAGGAGAGTGTTAGAAGAAAACGTGATGACGGTGTCTTTGGCAGCACCGTGTTTATGCTTTAGCGGCAGCTGATTTTTAGGCAAAGGAGGTTTACTATGGGCAGGTATATTCTGGCAACACTTTTTGCATGTCTTTTCCTGTATTCTTATACAGGAAGGGCGCATGGGGAGGCCCAGGAGTTTGCGGTTCCGAGGCTTTTCGGTACCTTTGCCC
>JAFDCC010000013.1 GCA_019312985.1 Deltaproteobacteria bacterium | reverse complement strand
GGAAAATATCGCAGCCCACCTGTTTTTGGCTGATTACTTTGAAGAAAAAGGGCAGACGGACCGTATGCTGCTGCACCTTCAAAAAGCGGTAACATTCAACCCCGGGGACCGAACCGCCTGTATTCGCCTGGCAAAGACCCATGAAACAAGAGGGGAATACGAAAAGGCGCTCGCCTGTTACCGGGAATATCTTCAACGTTTTCCGGCTGACGCTGCAATCCTGCAACTTGCAGACAGAATGACCGCTCTCCTGGCCCGGAAAGAGAAGGCGGTAACACCGGTGCCGGGTGAGATTGTTACAGGCAGGCGGGATGAGGCGGCGCAGCTTCTCGATGGTATCGGCCTGCTGCGTGATGCCGGCCGGCTCGAGGATACTGGGCCGCTGTACCGCCAGCTCATCGGCATCGGTGCGGACCATGCATCTGCTAGAAAAACACTGGCAGCTGACCTGGTGCTGCTGGCGGAAAAAAACGGCAGGGAAGCAATGCTCCGGTTCCTCGCGACGGTTGCAGAGGACAGTGCCGGCCTCTATCGTTTCATCGCAGAAGAGCTGCGGAGCCTGGCGCACCATGATGAATTGCTGGGGGTGCTGGAGAAATTACATGGGCTTGATCCCGGCGATACGTTCGCCAACCGGGAACTGGCCCTTCTCGCCTTCAGCAGGGGTGATTGGCAGAAGAGTCGGGAATACTTTGCCGGGCTTGCCGACGCAGGCTGCCGCAACAGCCGCTGCCTGGAGGAACAGGCCCGGCTCGCCGAAAAAATCGATCTCCCGGTCCAGGAGCTCCAGGCGTATGAAACCCTTCTGCAGCAGCAACCGGGACGCCTGGATATAAGAATGAAGGCCATAGGCCTGGCAGCCCGGCTGGGATTTCTCGACCGGGCGGTTTTTCACGGTACGTACCTGCAGATGTTCCAGCAGGAAAATGAGAATATTGCATCCCAGCTTCTTCTCGCTGATGCATACAGGGATGCGGGTTATTTATCCAGGGCAGAGGTGCGTTACCGCAGCATAATTGCAGCGACAGCAAGAAAGAACGATGCCGAAGGGCGGGAGCTGCGGATCAATGCCCGGCTGGCACTGGCGGCAGCATACGAGAGTTCCGGCCTGCCGTATGAAGCGGAACAGGCCCTGCGGATTGCTCTGGTAGAGGAGAAACACCGGGCTGCTGTCCTTGAATCGCTCTTTCACCTCTTTCTCAGAACAGAACGTGTTCAGGAAAGCGAGATCTGGCTGGAGGCCCTTTCGCGTGCACTTGCGGGCTCGGCGGAAGAGGGTATACCGCTGGACTGGGCGTGGAAGGAAGAATTTCTGCAGGCCGAGATGTACGGTGCGGCAGGGGACTACGACCTGGCTGTTGACCTTTATCGGGAGGCCGAAACACTGCTGCTGGAGAGTCAAAGCAGTCAGGGGCAGCCGGATGATTCCGGCCATGAAGCAACTCTCCTGCAAATACGGACGCAGCTGGCGGTAAATCTTCTCCATGACGGCAGATACAGCGAAGCGGCGGGAACTGTCCTTGACCAGCAAAAAAGCCACGGGGGAAAACTGGAGCTTCTTGCCCTGCTCGAGCAAATTTACCGGGCGTGGGGCAGGGAGAGTCAGGCCGGAAAAATTGCAGAAGAGGCGAGGTCATATGCCAGGCACGATTCCGGTCGGCAGCTGCGTCTTGCCGCAACGTACAGAAAGTACGGAAATATTGCCGGGCAGCTGCAAATTTCTGAAATTGTAGAAAAAAAAGAGCCTGAGTCGCTGCGAGCCAAATACCTGCTTGTGGATGCCATGGTGCAGCAGGGGAAATATCAGGCAACACTTGTGCTGCTGTCGCGTTTTTTGGAAAACTATCCGGAAAATACCTGGTTTCTTGCGCAGCAGGCCGCCCTCCTCGCCAGAGTCGGCATGCTGCACGAAGCAGACGACCGGCTTGCAATTCTTCGTGCGGAAAATCCCGGCCGCATTGATTTAGGAATGCTTCATGCCCGTATTGTGTGGGAACTGGGCCGCTGGAAAGAATCGGCTGCCCTCTACTCATCCGTCGTCGAGCCGTCGGTTGAAAAAATTCTGGAGGATAAAGTCAGGGAGTTGGGGCTGCAAGTGGAGAGCGCCCCCGACAGAAAGGGCTGGTTCGATCTTATTGCTTTCGGGCGGGATACGGAACCCGCTCTTTCACAGATTATTATGGCACCGCACCATGCGTTGGATTTTTCCGAGAGCGGTCGGGCGGTTAATTCTCTGGCAGCGCCGCGATATGCGGCATACCGCTGGCAGAAAAGGCTGAGCCGGGAGCTGGCGGTCAAGCGTTCTGTCATGCGGCGGGAATATTACCGTGCCGCAACCATCCTTGAAAACTATATTGCAGAGTATAGTCGGAATGATTTTCTGCTCTATGACCTGGCCGGCCTCTACAGCAAGCTTGAGCGGCTTGGTGAAGAAGCCGCCCTTTACCGTGAGATGGCAACGCAAAATCCTTATTTCCCCGGGCTTGCAGAGGCAATACAGCGAAACGATCTAAAACGGCGGCCCCGGGTTTCACTGGCCTATGTCATGGACGAGGAGGATGGCTGGGACGGGTATAAAGCCATGCGGCAGGAGATGGTGCGGGGAGAGGCACAGTATTACTTGGGCGAAAGCCATGAGTGGCATGTCGATCTCGGCCGGGTAAACTATACGTCAACCGCGGCTGATGAGAGTCTCTGGGGATGGCGCACCATGCTGACATACAACGGTAAAGTTTCCCAGGCGATTGGGGTCTCTCTTGGTGCAGGGTTTGAAAATCTGGACAGAGAAAAGGATGAGGTCTTCCTCCTGTCCGGGAAAATTACCGGGAAGGTGGCCGATGAGGTGCAGGCGGCTTTCTCGTTCAAGCAGGACGTGGTGGCCGACACAACCGCAAGCCTCAAGCGCGGTATCAGGAAACGGAGCTACCGGGTCGAGGCAATGCTTGATGTTTTTCCCAGTATCCCTCTTGGAGGATATTATGACTTCGCGGATTACTCTGACAGCAACTGGACAGGAAATTACGCGCTGTGGGCATCCTTTATCGTCGTGCCGGAACCCACCCTGCTCAGGATAAGTTACAAGTATGACTTTTACGACTCCGGGGAAGGGCAGAACCCCGGCATGGCGACAGAAGACGGTTTTGCCCTGGATGACCATCCCTACTGGTCGCCCCGGGATTACTGGCTAACCCGTTTTTCCTTCTATTTTAAACACCAGTTGTCAAATGATGCGCTTGCAAGAGGAGTCCCAAGCTATTATATCGTCGAGTATTCCCTCGGGTATGATTCGGAAGAGAATGATTTGCACGAATTGCGGGGAAGTCTCAACCTGGAAATTGCAGAAAAGTATCTTGCCACTGTTTCTCTCGGGATTCTCGATCTGGACGAGTATCAGCACAGGCAGGCCCTTTTTTCAGTAACGTATAGATTTTAAAAATCGGAATGATCGGGGAATTCAGATGATAGAAAGAATGCCTATTTCGCGAATGGGTTTCAAGCGGCTCAGGAAAGAGCTGGAACAATTGGAGCGGCGGGAGCGCCATGATGTGATCCGGGCCATCGAGGTGGCGCGCGAGCATGGTGACCTGAAGGAAAACGCAGAGTACCATGCCGCGAAGGAACGCCAAGGCCATATTGAAGGGAGGATTTTGGAATTAAAGGACAAGCTGGGCCGGGCCGAGGTGATAGACTGCTCAGATGTCAACTGTCAGAAGGCGGTTTTTGGGACCGTTGTGACCATGCTTGATCTTGACGAGGATGCCGAGGTGACTTATCAGCTCCTGGGGCCGGAGGAATCAGACGTGGAGAAGGGAATCATATCGATTCAGTCGCCGCTGGGTAGGGCTATTCTGGGGAAAGAGGTGGACGACCAGGTGACGGTTGTGACCCCCGGCGGCATTCGGGAATTTGAAATAATCGCGATCACGGCCCCGGAGGATGACTAGCCGGTCCTGCCGGGGCGGCGGCTTCTGTGGGCTGCTGAAGCCCGGCCCTATTCGGCGTTAATGCCCTGCAGAAACATGCTGCTGATCTGCTTTGCCGTTTCCTTGATGTCGTAGGGGGGTTTGGGGGACAGGACCCAGAGCCGCGTCATTTCGTCCAGGGCCCCGAAATAGGCCCTTTTGGCTATTCCTGGCTTGATATCCTTGCGGAAGATGTTTTTTTCCTGGCCCTGGCGGATAATGGCGGAGATAATATCAACATACTCGCTGAAGATGGTTTTGCGATATTCCTTGATCAGCTTGTGACTCTGGCGCAGCTCCATCTGGATGATTTCGGCAAGACTTTTGTTCTCCTTGGCCATGGAGAGGTGCTTGAGGGCGAATACCTCCAATTTTTTGCGGGGGTTTTCTTCCTGGTCAACAAGTTTTTTGGTCTGGGCGATGAACTTGCCGATCTCCTCATCAAAAACCGAGATGAGAATATCAAACTTGTTGTTGAAATAAAGATATATTGTGCCGTCCGCTACTTTGGCTACTTTGGCGATATCGGAAATTCTGGCGCTGAAAAAGCCTTTTTTGGCAAAAACCTTGACGGCTGCCCGGATTATTTTCTCATGTTTGTCAGAACTTTTCATAAAATTACAGAGGAGAAAGTTTGACCACGTTGTCTGAACAGAAACTGAAGAAAATCTGAATGATTATTCATTTAGCGGCCATATGATAGAAATATAACTTATCGATGTCAAGACAAAAATAGCCTTTTTGGATAATTATAAATGATTGAGCCTTCACTATTTCTTGACAAAATTTACAGCAAAAAGGTAGGGTTACAGGCTGTAAAGCCCCGGGAGGCAAAGCGGGAACGGTTAAAATCACGCAGAAAAAAATATACCACCGTGTAATAGTCCGGTGCCGTCGCGTATCCTCCCCGAAAAGATTTTTGGGAGCACAGTGTCGAGTGGCGCTGTGAAATAGTTTTCCAGCGAAGACGGAAAAGCGAATTTTGGATTATTCGATGTATCAGAATGAAACGATTTGAAAGGAGACATGCCCCATGAAAGTATTGGTTATCGGCTCGGGCGGAAGGGAGCACTCTTTAGTGTGGAAATTGCAGCAAAGCCCCCGCGTATCAAAAATATACTGTGCTCCGGGAAATGCCGGGATCAGCAAACTGGCCGAATGCCTTCCCCTCAGTGCAACAGATGTGAAAGGGCTTGTCCGATTTGCCCGTAAGGAGGGGATAGATCTTACTCTGGTGGGGCCGGAAGCATCCCTGACCCTGGGCGTGGTGGATGCCTTTGAAAAGCGGGGGCTGCGGATATTCGGTCCGACAATGAAGGCGGCGGTTCTTGAGGGCAGCAAGGTGTTCACCAAGAAATTCATGCAGGATTACGATATCCCCACCGCGGGTTTTACGGTATTCCGGAAACGGGAGCGGGCAATCGCCCATGTCCAACGCACAGGTGCCCCTGTCGTCATCAAGGCAGACGGGCTGGCCGCAGGAAAGGGTGTCATTGTTGCCCGGACAGTTGCGGAGGCGGTGGATGCCATAGATGTGATCATGAAGGACAAGGTGTTCGGCGATGCTGGCAACAGGGTGGTTGTGGAGGAATTCATGGATGGGGAGGAGGCTTCATTCCTTGCTTTTACCGACGGCAAAACAGTACTGCCGCTGCCGACCTCCCAGGATCATAAGCCGATATTTGATAATGATAAAGGGCCCAATACCGGCGGCATGGGAGCCTATTCCCCGGCCCCGGTCGTGACAGCCGCCCTGGAAAAGCAGGTCATGGAAAAGATCATGATCCCGACGGTCATGGGTATGGCTAAAGAGGGAAGGCCCTACAAGGGCGTTTTATACGCCGGGCTCATGATAAAGGAGGGCCGGGCCAGGGTGGTGGAGTTCAACTGCCGTTTTGGTGACCCGGAGGCCCAGCCCCTTCTCATGCGGTTGAAGAGCGACCTGGTTGATGTCGTTGAAGCCGTCCTTGACGGGACGCTGGACAAAATAAGGCTCGATATCGATCCGCGGCCGACAGTATGCGTCGTCATGGCCTCGGGCGGCTATCCGGGCCCTTACGAAAAGGGAAAAATAATCCGCGGTCTTCCCAAGGCGGCGAAGCAGGATTCAGTCATGGTATTCCATGCAGGAACGGCCCTGAAAAATAAAAAGACGGTGACAGCCGGCGGCAGGGTCCTTGGGGTGACATCCATCGGCAAAGACCTGGATGATGCCATCAGCAAGGCGTATGAAACCGCGGCCATGATCAATTGGCCCGGCAGCTTCTACCGCACCGATATCGGCGCCAAGGCGGCACGTCATATGAAGAAAGCAGGTGCAGCTGAAACCGATGGGCCTCGGGTCGGGATCGTCATGGGAAGCGATTCCGACCTGCCTGTAATGCAGGCCGCGGCTGATTTTTTGGCTTCCATGGGAATCTCCCACGAAATATCCGTTAACTCCGCCCACCGGACCCCTGACGCCGCAAGTGATTATGCCAGGAATGCTCTGGACCGCGGCCTGCAGGTCATCATTGCCGGGGCCGGAATGGCCGCCCACCTGGCAGGCGTTCTTGCCGCCCATACAAATATTCCCGTGATTGGCGTGCCTCTCGATGCCTCGCCGCTGAACGGCCTGGATGCACTGCTTTCCACTGTCCAGATGCCGCCGGGAGTGCCGGTTGCCACCATGGGTATTGGCAAAGCCGGGGCCAAAAACGGTGCCGTGTTTGCTGCCAGAATTCTGGCCCTGCATGACCCGGAGCTTGCAGCAAGGCTCGCAGCATTCAAAGAGGAAATGGTCAGTCAGGTAGAAGAGAAGAACAGGAAGCTGCAGGGTCGATAGCAGGGCCGGATGCAGGACTATCGTTACGGTAAGGGGGGAACAGGGTATCAGCCCTGCTCAATGGCAGACCTCAAAAAGGCTGTCGCACTCCTGAAGAAGGGCGGGGTTGTCGCCTTCCCGACGGAGACCTATTACGGCCTGGCCGTTGATCCCTACAATCCCCTGGCCCTGAATCTCCTCTTCACCCTGAAGCAGCGGGACACCGCCAAGCCCATTTTGACCCTGGCAGACAGCCGGGAATCCCTGTTGTCCCTGGCGCAGGAAATTCCCGCCCTCTATGAACCCCTCATGAAAACATTCTGGCCAGGGCCCTTAACCCTTATTTTTCAGGCCCGGCTTAACCTGCCAGCCCTCTTGACAGCAAATACCTCAACCATCGGGGTGCGCCAGTCATCCCACCCCTTTGCCCGGCAGCTGTTACGGGCATTCGGCGGCCCACTGACAGCAACGAGCGCCAATATTTCCGGCAAGGCTGCCGCCACCGACGCGTACCAGGTGAGAGCCCAGTTCGGCAGCAGGATCGACATGATCTTTGACGGCGGCACAACTCCCGGAAACCTCGGATCGACCATTGTCAGGCACGAGGAGGGAGAACTCCTGCTCGTCCGCCAGGGGATCATCCCTTTTGGTGACATTCTCGAGGCTGCAGGCCGCTGATCCGTTTCTGCCCGTGATGGCACCTTCCCGGCCAGGCTTTCCGGGCAGCCCGGAAACGCTTATTTTTTGTCAAATTTACAGGTATTCATCCCAAGGGGACGGTAGGCAGGGCAGTGGGCCAGCCAGGCTGTTATAACAAGGGGCAAACCCAGGAGTCCCCACCAGCTTTTAGCAAGCAACCCGATAATGATAATGGCCACACCGGCAGCGAGCCGGAAAATTCTGTCGGAATCCCCCATATTTTTTTCCATTGTACACTCCCCAATAAGAAATATTCACCGGATAAGCGGTTTTGCTGTAATCTACCCTTTTTTGTTTTTTGCCCCAATAAAAATAGATTTTTTTTTTATTTTGGCATCCTGGCCGGAACCGCAGAACCCGGGCGGCCGCAAAAACAGTGGCGCTCCCCCGAAAGTGCCGGTAGCGGGGATGAAAACTCTTTGCAAGAACCCTGATATGGGATAAGAATGTCTGGGGCCGGCTTTCGTGCCGGCTGCTGACAGCCCGGCAGGACAGAATGGTTTTGTCTTGAATTATGCTGAAGGAAAGACGTTTTGCAGGATATGCTTCCTCTCTCAGAATTTTCAGCAGGCGGCAGTTTTGTCATGGCAACGCTGCTTGTCGCGGCATTGCTCTTGACCATTTCCGCCCTGCTCAACCTGTCTAGTCAAAAGCCCCGGTACCAGGGGGGAACGACAATTCTCCTTGCTGCAACGGGCGTGGTTTTTCTTGGCGGTTTCCTTTGGATCTGCTGGTTTCACTGGCAGATTTACCAGAAAATGCCGTTGGAGGTGCCGGAAACGCTCATCGGCTGGATTAACCGCCAACTTGAACTGATCAACAGCAGGAGTGACTACAGCATGGCCCTCTATGACAGAGGCGCCCCACCCCGTTACAAGATACCGCTCTGGATTGAGAACGAAAAATACTATTTCTGGTTCATGTGCTACGGGCTCATGGCGCTGCTCGTCCACCTGCGTCACTCGGGCCACCGTTTCCGGGCAATACTCCATCTTTTTCTGGCCCTGCAGGTGGCAATTCTCTTTATCTGGGCCGACCCTTTCCGCGAGCCGCTTCCGCAGTTTTTTGCCGAACAGGCTCCCTGGTACGCGCCAGGCCAGACGCTCATGGCCAAGGCCGACTACTTCATGCGCCTCTACCCCAAAATGGTATTTTACTACAACGCAGAGTACATGTGGTTTCACCCCCCCCTGCTCTTTATCTCATACGGCGCCATTACCATCGTTTTCATCACCTCGGTCTTTATGCTCGTCAAGAGGGAACTTCTGATTGAAAAGGTCGGCTATGCCTATGCCAAGCTCGGATTCTTCATGCTCACCCTGGGAATGCTGCTGGGCTATCCCTGGGCCCTCAAGGCTTGGGGGCCGAACTGGTGGTGGGACCCGAAGATCTGCAGCTCACTGATGATG
>JAFDCC010000012.1 GCA_019312985.1 Deltaproteobacteria bacterium | reverse complement strand
TCCGCCGAGCATGGCAAAAAGCGACGAGATCTGCCGGATAAAGCCTACCCAGATGCCTCTGACCAGAAAGGCCAGAAAGAGAAAGAGGATCAGGATGTCGAATGCGGTTGCTTCGGCCAGCAATTCCATGATTATCCCTCAAGGAGCAGGAAATTTGTGTTAAAAACATATGACGATTGCAGACAAATATATTACAACCATCTATTTTAAAAGAGCTTTTTTCACTGTAAATAGCAAGGGATTTCTCAGGGAGTGACCCGGATTTTCCCGGCATAATGGCCGGCGCGGCAGGCCTTTTCGCACAACGCTCATGGACTTTCCCTTTACAGACTGCGCGGTTTCCGCAGAATTTTTTCCCGCTTCCCGGGCCAGGGAGCTGCTCCGGTGGGAGCATGGGATGACCTTCGTCATCCTTGATCTGACGCGGCTGGAAGAGAAAAGGCAGAGGCTTGCGGGCGAAAACGAACCGGTTTCCTGGCTGGCCCGACAGGAACAGCAAAATTTCGAGAGACTTACTTCCGGCAAGCGGCGGCGTGAATGGTTTGGCGGCCGCATGGCGGCCAAGTGGGCCGGCGCCGATCTCCTTGCCCGGTTCGGCGAGCCGCTGCCCTGGTCCGGGCTGGTAGTCCTGCCGGACGAATACGGCCGGCCCGGTCTTGCTGCCGGTTTGAAAACCCGGCTGCTTCCAGACGTCTCCATTTCCCACAGCGGCAACCTGGCTGGTGCCCTGGCAGTCAGCCCGGGATTGTGCGGCATGGATATCCAGGAAGTCACGGAACGGGTTGTCAAGGTGCGGGACCGTTTCTGCACACCGGCAGAGGAAACGGTTATCCGTTCCTGTTTTTCCTTCGGGAACGAACGGCAGCCTATTGGCCTGACAGCGCTCTGGGCCGCCAAGGAGGCCCTGCGCAAGGTTGCCGCCACGCCGGCGCTCCCCGGTTTTCTAGACCTGGTGCTCACCGGAATAAACGGTGATGATGCAGGATCGGAATTGGCCTCCTGGCGTTTTGACTTCCGGTGGGAACATGGTGCGGCGGAAGGGATTCTGGCCGCACCGTTATGTTCCGTTGCAGTCTGTCATGGCGCAGGGTATGTTCTGGCACTGACGGCACGAAAGAGGACTCCCTTATGAAGAACAGCACTACAGGTTGACGCCATGAATATCAAAAACAGTTTATCCCGGGTGGATCTCTTCAACGGCCTCTCTTCCGGGCAGCTTGACGACGTGGCCCGCATCGTTTCGCTCCGGAAGTACAACAATGGGGACATTGTCTTTCTGGACGGCGATGCGGCTGTCGGCTTTTACATGGTGGCAGGCGGCCGGGTCAAGGTATACAAGGTGTCGCCGGACGGCAAGGAGCAGATCATGCACATTTTCGGCACCGGCCAGCCTTTTGCCGAGGTCCCCGTGTTTGCCGGATCCCACTACCCTGCCAACGCCGAGGCCATGGAATCCAGCACACTTTTTTTCTTCCCGAAAAAGGAATTCATCCGGCTCATTCACGAAAATCCCTCCCTGGCCATGAACATGCTTGCCTCCCTGTCACAGCGGCTCAAGCATTTCTCCAACCTGGTTGAGGCTCTTTCCCTGAAGGAGGTGCCCGGGCGGCTCGCCTCCTATCTCCTGTACCTGAGCGATCGGAACGGCAGCATCGATGAATTTGGGCTGGACATTACCAAGGCGCAACTGGCGAGCTTTCTCGGGACGATCCCGGAAACGCTCTCACGGATTTTTGCCAAAATGGGCAGCAGGGAACTGGCGAGGATAGACGGACCACATATTGTCATTCTCGACAGGGAAGGGCTTGAGGACCTGGCTGAAGGGGAAAGCAAGCTCTAGGCGCAAATAACACTTATATTTCTTAATGCTTAATGCTTATTTCTTAATTTCTTAATGCCTGATACGTATTGCAATAAGAAATAAAAATTTTCAACCGGCGATCTCTTGAAATTTGCTCCTTTACATGACAAAGCAATGAAGTCCTATCATGCCAGAACTCCCTGAAGTAGAGGTTATCCGGCGCGGCCTTGAGAACCACCTCCCCGGCCGGAAGGTTGTTGCCGTTGCCGGCAGCAATAAAAAGCTGCGTCTGCCAGTGCCGCGAAAGGACCTCAAAAGATACATCCTGGGCGCGAGCTTTACCGGAGTTGACCGGCGCGCCAAGTTTCTGCTGCTCTCCATGGACAACGGCGCGACCCTTGCCGTCCACCTCGGCATGTCCGGCAGGTTCGGCATTTTTCCGGCCGGCCGGCCGCGGGCAATCCATGACCACCTGCGGCTGCGGCTTGACAACACCATGGAACTCCGCTTCAATGATCCAAGGCGTTTCGGCTTTATCCGGGTTTGTGCCCCCGGCATTAACCCCGTCGAATCAATGCTGTCAGGCGCCGGCCCCGAACCTCTCGGCCCGGACTTCACCGCCGCATACCTTCTAAAGTGCGCCGCCGGCAAAGAGAGGCCGCTCAAGAATTTTCTCATGGACAGCCGGGTGGTTGTCGGCATTGGCAATATTTATGCCTGCGAGATCCTGTTCCATGCCGGGATCACGCCGCAGAAAAAGGCAGGCACGGTAAGTCCGCTCCAATGGCAGAAGGTGGTGCAGAGCTGCCGGCATGTCCTGGCACGGGCCATCGCCAGCGGCGGCACGACCATAAGCGACTTTGTCAACGAAAGCGGCAAAAGCGGCTACTTTCAGCTAGAGCTTCAGGTTTACGGAAGGCAGGGGGAGGGCTGCCGTAATTGTTCCGGGACCATTGTCAGGAAAGTCATGGCGGGCCGCGCCACATATTTCTGCCCCCGCTGCCAGAAATAAACTGCAGACGGCAGCAGTTCCGCCCGTTTTGTCTCTCCGGCAAATGGCGCCAAAATCTT
>JAFDCC010000011.1 GCA_019312985.1 Deltaproteobacteria bacterium | reverse complement strand
CCTCGCCTTTTGCGGTCAGCATGATAATGGAGATGTCAGCATAGAGGCTTTCACCACTGTGGATAATCCGGCAAAATTCCTTGCCGTCCATGCCGGGCAGCATGAGATCAAGAAGGATGAGATCGGGCCGCTGCCGTTTTATTTTTTTCAGACCCTCTTCACCTGAATCAGCATACTCCACAAGAAACCCGGACTTAATGAGAGTGTAGCCGACAAGTTGTTGAATGTCCTCATCATCTTCAACAACGAGAATGATCTTTTTCTGCAAGCCAAGCGCCTCTTGTTTTGTTCCCTAGCCGAAGCGGCCGGTGATATAATCTTCGGTGAGCGTGTGGCGCGGGTTGGTAAAGATCTTTTTGGTTTCGCCTACCTCGATGAGATCCCCGAGGTGGAAGTAAGCAGTGCGCTGGGAGACCCGGGCCGCCTGCTGCATGGAGTGGGTGACAATAACAATGGTATACTGGGCCCGCAGCTCGTCAATGAGTTCTTCGATCTTGGCGGTGGCGATCGGGTCAAGGGCAGAGCACGGCTCATCCATGAGAATGACCTCTGGGCTTACAGCGATGGTCCTGGCAATGCAAAGGCGCTGCTGCTGGCCGCCCGAAAGGCCGGTGCCCGGCTGATCAAGCCTGTCCTTTACCTCATCCCAGAGCCCTGCCCGCTGCAGGGAAGTTTCGACAATCTCATCCTCTTCAATCCTGTTCTGCACAAGGCCATGAATTTTAGGGCCGTAGACAACATTGTCGTAAATCGACTTGGGAAAGGGGTTGGGCTTCTGGAACACCATTCCCACCTGGGCCCGCAAGGGGACAACATCAACATCCTTGCCGTAGATGTTCATGTCGTCGAGCAGAATTTCGCCGGTCACCTGGCAGATGTCAATGGTGTCGTTCATGCGGTTCAGGCAGCGAATAAACGTAGACTTGCCGCAGCCGGAGGGACCGATCATGGCAATGACCTCGTTGCGGCCGATATCGATGGAAACATCCTTGATAGCATGGGCGTCACCATAGAAAACATCGACATTACGGCAGGTCATGCGGGGGTCGGCAACATGGATTTCACCAACCGTGCCGCGCTGGTCGGCATCATATTTTTCAAACTTTTCCATGACAACGGACTTGTGAGTCCAGTCTTGTTTTTGAAGGCCCGCTTCCGGCAGGGAAGCATATCTCGTTTGTTGCAGAATGTTTTCCATGGCAACTATAGCGCAGAATAGGATTTATCCAATAAAAAATGAAAAAGCTTGCAGGAAACGTTCTCCGGTCCGGTTCATTAATGATGAAAAAACTACATCTCCAGAGGATTGAGCGCCTTTGCGTCATTTCTGAATTTTGTCCGCTCGTCTTCCGGCATGGGGATCATCCCCTTGTCCGCGAGGTAGCCGTCTTCACCCCAGGCTTTTTCACTTGTGAATTCAGCCAGATACTCGGCAATGCCCGGAATCGAACCGACATGCGCCTTCTTGACATAGAAATACAGGGGGCGAGATATGGGGTAGCTACCATCGGCGATGTCTTCGAAGGTGGGTTCGACCCCTTCAATATAAGACCCCTGAATTTTATCCGAGTTCTGGTCAAGAAAGCTGAAACCGAATATGCCGACACCATCCGGGTTGACATCGAGCTTCTGGACGATAAGATTGTCATTTTCGCCCGCTTCGACAAAGGCACCGTCTTCCCGAATGGTGTGACAAATCCTCTTGTATGCCTTCTTGTCTTTATTCTTCATGTCCTTGATCCAGGCAAACTGCTGGCAGCCCCCTTCCATGGCCAATTCCAGAAAGGCATCCCGTGTTCCCGAAGTCGGCGGCGGCCCCAGGACCTCAATCATGGTGGCGGGCAGAGAGGAATTAACATCCTTCCAGGTCTTGTACGGATAGGAGACTAGCTTTTCGCCGCCGCTCGGATCAGGAACATCCTTCGCCAGGGCCAGGAAAACATCCTTGCGACTCAGCTTCAGGGGAGCTCTTTTCTTCGAGTTTGCCAGGACAATGCCGTCGTAGCCGATCTTGACTTCAACAACTTCGTTGACGCCGTGGGCGGTGCAATTTTCAACCTCCGACTTCTTGATGCGGCGCGAGGCGTTCGCGATGTCAGGATGTTCGATGCCGACCCCCGCACAGAAAAGCTTCAGGCCGCCACCTGAACCAGTAGCTTCGATCTTGGGGGTTTTAAATTTTGTAGTTTTGCCGAACTGCTCTGCAGCCACAGTTGCAAAGGGATAGACTGTGGAAGAGCCTACAATGCTGATATAATCCCTGGCCTCTACCCCTGATACGCCAATTGCGGCGGCAAATATTGCCGCTGCGGCAAGAATTCCACTTTTCTTGAACATCTTTCCCTCCTTTTTTGCTGAACAGTAGTGTTATTTTTGAGTAAACCAAAATGTGAATTTTTCGAATTATTAAGACAGTGTAGATCTGTTTTGTTAAGAACCGGTTAAAAACAAATTAAAATTAGATTTGTTTTTAATTTGACAGATAAAGGCTCCCTGTGGGGAACAGGGCGTTTTACCACCTTCTTTCAAAGCGGTTCCGAAGGATAACGGCGAGAGAATTCATGATAATGAGGAAGGCCAGCAAGACAATGATGGCTGCCGATGTTCTCTCGACAAAGGCTCGTTCGGGGCTGTCAGCCCATAAAAATATCTGAACTGGCAGCGCTGTGGCCGGGTCTGTAAAACCTGTCGGTATGTCGACAATAAAGGCGACCATGCCGATCATGAGAAGGGGTGCCGTCTCGCCCAGCGCCCGGGCCATGCCGATGATGGTGCCGGTGAGCATGCCGGGCAGAGCCAGTGGCAGGACATGGTGAAAGACCATCTGCATTTTCGAGGCGCCAACCCCCAGGGCTGCCTCGCGGATGGACGGGGGCACTGACTGAAGGGAAGCCCTGCTGGCTATGATGATCACAGGCAGGGTCATGATCGTCAGAACCAGGCCGCCGACCACGGGCGTTGAACGGGGGAGGTTGAAGAAATTGATAAATACCGCCAACCCGAGAAGCCCGAAAACAATGGATGGAACGGCAGCCAGGTTGTTTATGTTTACCTCGATCAGGTCAACCCACCTGTTGCGGGGGGCAAACTCCTCGAGATACACTGCCGCCGCTCCCCCAATGGGAAAAGACAGCGCCAGGGTGAGGGCCAGGGTCAGGAGGGAGCCGGACATGGCGCCGAGGATGCCGGCCAGTTCCGGTTCGCGGGAATCCCCGGCTGTAAAGAAGGTCGCATTAAAGCGCTTCCGGACAGCTCTTTCCTTTTCCAGGGTCTCGATTACCTGTAGCTGAAAGTCAGACAGCCTGCGGTCGCTTTCCGGGACGTCGCGCGAAATGTGTCCTTTGAACAGCATATCGACATCGTCATCGGCCGGGACCCAAATTTTTTCCGTTCTGCCTACCAGGCCCGGGTTCTTCTCCACCATGTCCTGCAGTTGGAAGGCGGCGCCGGTGCTGACGAGTGAATTGAGCTGTTTCTTTTCCCGTCGCTTTTTTGCCTGCGGGAATTTCTGCCGGAGGGTCTGCTTGACAATTCCGGGAAAGTTTGAGGCAGCGGGATTTGCCGTGTCAATGAGGTCCGGGTCGAAATAAAACTCAAGCTGCAGGTGGGTCTGCTGGAAAGCGGAGTAGCCGTTGCCGATGATGCTGACAAAAAGCAGAAAAAGAAAGGCAAGGCTGAGAAAAATTGCCGTTATGCCATATAGTTTGAAGCGCTTTTCGGCATTGTACCGCTTGTGCAGACGCCGCCTGATGATGTCAAGCGGCCTGGCCGGTTCATTTCCCTTGCTATTCATACTGCTCCTTATATTTCCTGACGACGTAGAGTGCGATAATATTGAGAACAAGGGTCACGACGAAAAGCAAAAGCCCCAGGGCAAAGGCTGCCAGGGTCTTCGGGCTGTCAAATTCCTGGTCGCCGACCAGGAGGGTGACGATCTGGACCGTAACCGTTGTCACCGCCTGCAGGGGGTTGGCAGTCAGGTTGGCGGCAAGGCCGGCTGCCATGACCACGATCATCGTCTCGCCGATGGCCCTTGAAATGGCCAGCAGCACACCGCCGACTATGCCGGGCAGTGCTGCCGGTACAACAACCTGCCGAATCGTTTCACTCGGCGTAGCTCCGAGGGCCAGGGCCCCGTCCCGCATGGCTTGCGGCACGGCATTGATGACATCGTCCGAGAGCGAGGAGATAAATGGGATTATCATGATTCCCATGACCAGGCCGGCGGCAAGGGCGCTTTCCGATGAAACACCAAGGCCCATGGAAACGCCGAGATCTCTAATAAAGGGCGCAATGGTTAAAGCAGCAAAAAAGCCGTAGACAACGGTCGGGATGCCCGCCAGGATTTCGAGAAGGGGCTTGGCTACGGCACGGAATTTCTTATTGGCATACTCCGATAGATAGATGGCCGACATAAGGCCCAGCGGGACGGCGACAAGCATGGCGATGCCCGAGATCATCAGGGTGCCGGCAAAGACCGGGATGGCCCCGAACGCTCCGGAGGAGCCCACCTGGTCCTCACGGATGGCCATCTGCGGACTCCAGTCCAGGCCGAAAATAAAATCGGTAACAGGGACAAACTGGAAAAAACGGATCGCCTCAAAAAGAACGGAAAGGACAATGCCTACCGTGGTGAAAATGGCAAAGGTCGAACATGCAACGAGAAAAACGGTAAATATTTTTTCAACATGATTGCGGGCCCGCAGCGCCGGGCTGATTTTGTTTCTGGTCAGCAAAAGCCCGCCAAGGGCGAGGCTGACAATCAGGACGGAAAGGGCTGCCTGGCCCGTATTCTGCAGGTTTTTATAATGGGCCGCAGCCCTTTCTGTTGCAGGGTTTATTTCGCCGGCGACAATATTGCCGCTTGCCAGGTTTTTAATATCATTTAGAACCAGGTTCAGCCTGCTCTGCGGCAGGGAACGAATTTCCTCCGGAAGGTCTGTGACAAGCAGATTGTTTACGATAGAGGGCTCCAGGGCCTGCCAGGTCAAGAAAACGAGTAGGGCGGGAATAGCGCACCACAGTGCAGTCAGGAGGCCATAATAGGCCGGGCGCGAATGAAGAGCCTTGAGGCCGCCTGATTTTTCCGCCGCGGAAAACGCTTTTTTGCGCCCCAGCTGGTATCCCAGCACAGAAAGTGCCAGGAGGGTTATTATAAGCGCGGCAGAAGACATATGAAAATGGACGGCGGCATTAAGATTATTGTAGGGCAGGCCAGAAAATCAGACCGGCCGGCCTTATGGTAAAAAATTCTCTCCTTACTATGACAACCTTTTGTTAAGAAACCGTTAAGAATATGTTATTTTTTCGCTTCCGTAGTGACAGAAAGGTTATGCTGGATTATTTACAGACAGAACCACTCGCATAACCTTGTAACCGTTGAGGCATTACGCCTATTGTATTCAGAGAAAAAGTATTGCCGCCCAAAATTTTATTGTACTGCAGGGAATGAAAATGCGCGAGACAAAACTCATCTGGCAGTTGTTCCTCAT
>JAFDCC010000010.1 GCA_019312985.1 Deltaproteobacteria bacterium | reverse complement strand
TGAGAAATCCCTTGCTATTTGCAGTGAAAAAAGCTCTTTTAAAATAGATGGTTGTAATATATTTGTCTGCAATCGTCATATGTTTTAAACACAAATTTCCTGCTCCTTGAGGGATAATCATGGAATGGCTGGCCGAAGCAACCGCATTTGACATTCTGATCCTCTTTCTCTTTCTGGCCTTTCTGGTCAGAGGCATCTGGGTAGGCTTTATCCGGCAGATCTCGTCGCTTTTTGCCATGCTCGGCGGATTTTTTCTGGCCGGCTATTTTGACAACGACTTCTACCGCGTCCTGCTGCCCTATTTCAAGAGCTCACACACGGTCTTTCTCCTCAGCTACCTCATTCTTTTTGTTGCTTTTTTCTTCCTGATCAAGCTCATCGGCCTGGGGCTGAAAAAGGTGATGGACCTCACCCTCACAAGCTGGTTTGACAGGACGGTCGGCGGGATTTTTGGCGTTATCAAGGGGCTTTTCTTCTGCAGCCTCATCTTTGTTGTCATGACAAGCTACCTGTCAGGCTCAAACCGCTACCTCAAGGAGTCGCTGTCCTACCCGTTTCTCTCCCAGAGTTCCAAGGCCATCCTGGCATTCATCCGGGACCATGATCTCAGGTCATATTTCCTTCCGAAGGAGCCTGCCATCACGCTTCCAACTTTGGAAAAATCTCCGGCTGATGCGGCAGAGCCTGCAGAAAAGAAAACAGCGGAACCTGAAAAGGAAAGCGGGGCAGGCGAGGACGAAACAAAAAAGCGCAAGCTCCTTTTCTAGGATCCGGGCGCTGATTTTCGCCTGCAACGGCATTGTACATCGGCCGTCCGGGCCATAGACGGCAGGCAGCAGGCCAGGGTCGCGCAGCGAATTACAACGAGAAAAGGGATTACCCGCTCCATGCCCCGACTATTCATCGCCGTCGATCTACCAGAAGAAGCATCGGAAAGCCTCCAGGCCCTCTCGTTTGGCATCCCGGGGGCAAAATGGATCCGCCCGGAACAACTGCACCTGACGGTGCGCTTTATAGGCGATGTGGACGGCGGCCTGTTTCACGATATCAGGGATATCCTCGCCGGGGTGGAAGTCGGCCCCTTCAGCCTGCAGCTCAAGGGTGTCGGCTGTTTTCCCCCGCGGGGAGCGCCGCGGGTCCTCTGGGTCGGACTGGAAAAAAGCGAAGAGCTTCACCGGCTGCGCCGGAAAATCGACACCAGGCTGCTCCAGGCCGGCCTGGAGCCGGAAGGGAGAAAATTCTCGCCGCACATCACCCTCGCCCGCCTGAAAAACAGCCCGGTGCAGAAGATCATGAACTTCCTCGCGGGCAATAACCTCTTCAGGCTGGCCCCTTTCCAGGTGGAGGATTTCAAGCTCTACTCCAGCACCCTCACGCCGAAGGGGGCCCATCACAGGGTGGAGAGAATCTACCCGCTCGGCTGACCGTGTTTTCAGCCCTTCCTCTGCAGCAGCACCACGGCATGGGCTGACATTCCTTCCCCCCTGCCTTCAAACCCCATTTTCTCCGTTGTCGTAGCCTTGATGTTGATGGTGTCCGGGGCTGTGTTGCAGGCCGCGGCAAGATTTTTTTTCATGGCATCGAGATAGGGCGCCAGCCTCGGCTGTTGCGCCACGACGGTTATATCGCCGTTTGCCAGGCCATACCCCTTTGCCGCAACGAGGGCGGCAACCTCCGCCAGGATCTTCAGGCTGCTGATATTCTTGTACTCGGCCGCAGTGTCGGGAAAATGGCTGCCGATATCACCCGCCCCGGCTGCCCCGAGCATTGCATCGCAAAGGGCGTGGGTCAGGACATCGGCATCCGAATGTCCCAGAAGCCCCTTTTCATGGGGTATCTCCACCCCGCCAAGGATGAGGGGCCGCCCGGCGACAAGGCGGTGGGCGTCATAGCCGTAGCCGCTGCGGCAGTTGCCGCGGGCATCATCATTGTCCTGCTGCTTCCTGCTCTCCATCAGTATGGCCCTCGCCAGGGTAAGGTCTTCCGGCCTGGTGATCTTTATGTTTTTTTCCGAGCCCGGCACCACCTTGACCGGACAGCCGAGGAACTCGAGCAGGCCCGCCTCGTCGGTGGCCGTATAATTTTCTGCCGCCGCCCGCTGAAAGGCCTTCTGCAGGAGTTCTTTGCGCGCCGCCTGCGGGGTCTGCGCCTGCCATACATCGGCCCGGCTGACTGTTTTGTCGATCCTGTTGTCGGCAGCGACCCTTTTCAGAGTATCCTTTACGGGGACACCAGCCATGGCCGCGCCGCTTATTGCCGCCTCCTGCAGGCATGCCGCAATGAGCGAGGGTGTTACAAAGGGTCTGACGCCGTCATGCACGAGGACGAGGTCCACCTCTTCCGGCACTTTTTCCAGGCCGGCCAGGACAGAATCCTGGCGTCTTTCGCCACCTGCCACTACCCCGTGCACCTTTGTCAGGCGGGCGTCCTGCACCAGTTCTTCAACCCGGGCACAGTAGGCCGGCGGCACAACCACAATAATGGAACCGATCTGGGCCGAACCCTGAAACACCCGCAGGGTATGGAGCAGTATGGGGTCCCCTTCCAGCTCGAAAAACTGCTTCGGGTCCGGCAGCCCCATGCGGATGCCGCTGCCGGCGGCAGGGATTATTGCGGTTGTCCTGGCGGGGTTCATCTTGAATACAATACGCTGGTAGCCGTAATGGTCTGGCCGGGCCCCCTTTTCTTTTCAGGGGTCGGCAAAAAAAGATCAGAAAAAAGTGGAGTGGGCTGTAAGCCGAATTCTGTCTCCCGCCAGGCGGGCCATGATCATTTATCTTGGATGCCGGTCGCCCGGCACCTCCAGCAATCTACCCG
>JAFDCC010000009.1 GCA_019312985.1 Deltaproteobacteria bacterium | reverse complement strand
CAAGCTGCTGACTCCGGAGCAGGTGGAGACCTATTCTCTGAAGAAGGGGGTTCAGCGCCAGCTTCTGCAGCGAAAACTGGGCGGCAGCCGGGCAGGTGTAGGAAAAAGATCGCCCCTGGACCAGCCGGATGTCGTCGACATCCTGGTCTCCCTTCAGTTTGGGGTCGCAGGGAAGAAAAAACAGGTCCTGACAGAAGAAACAATCATGCGGACGGTGGCAAAAGACCGGAAGCTGCCCTTCAAGAAGCTCGACCCGCTGGAGCTCGACCTTGACCTTGTGACCAAGACCATTCCCCGCTCGTTTGCCCTGAAGCACCTGCTGCTGCCCTTTAATATCACCGACGGGGTCTACGAGGTCGCCATCCACGAGCCTGCCACAATCCAGGCCCTGGAGGACATCGAGCGGGCCAACCAGATAAAGATAAAGCCCTACCTCAGCACGAAGACCGATATCGGCAGGATGCTGGCCGAGTTTTTCGGCTTCCAGTCGTCGATCACTGCGGCGGAAAACCACATGGCAGGCCCAGGGGTCGACCTCGGCAACCTGGAGCAGTATGTCAGGATTTCCTCGGCCAAGGAGATCACCTCCTCGGACCAGAACATCAAGAGCGCGGTGGACCACCTGTTCAACTACGCCTTCGAGCAGCGGGCCAGCGACATCCACATCGAGCCCAAGCGCAACGCGAGCATGGTGCGGCTGCGCATCGACGGCGTGCTGCACACCATCTACAACCTGCCCAAGGTGGTGCACCCGGCCATAACGTCACGGATCAAGACCCTGTCGCGCCTTGACATTGCCGAAAAGAGACGGCCTCAGGACGGCCGCATCAAGGTGAGTCAAGACAGCAAGGATGCCGAGATCCGGGTCTCCACCATACCGGTTGCCTTCGGCGAGAAGGTTGTCATGCGGATCCTCGACCCGGACATCATGTTCCAGGATCTCTCCGACATCGGCTTTTCGCCTGAAAGCCTCAGGGTCTACAACGGCTTTGTCAATACGCCCCACGGGATTATCCTGGTGACCGGCCCCACCGGCAGCGGCAAGTCGACCACGCTGTACTCCACCCTGAAGAGCATCGCCACACCGGAAAAAAACATCATCACCGTTGAAGACCCGGTCGAGATGGTGCACGAGGACTTCAACCAGATTGCCGTCCAGCCGGCCATTGACGTCACTTTTGCCACCATCCTGCGCAACATCCTGCGCCAGGACCCCGACATCATCATGATCGGCGAGATCCGGGATCTGGACACGGCCCGCTACGCCATCCAGGCGGCGCTGACCGGCCACCTCGTCTTCTCAACACTGCACACCAACGACGCCGTCTCTGCCATTACCCGGCTCGAGGACCTCGGCGTCCAGCCCTTTTTGATCAGCTCTACCCTTTTGGGGGCCATGGCCCAGCGGCTGGTGCGGCGGATCTGCCCCCACTGTACCGAAGCCTTTAAGGTACCGGGACAGGAGTTACGTGGCCTCGGGTTCCCGGCCGGCGGGGAGGAGTACACCCTGCAGCGGGGCAAAGGGTGCAAGGAGTGCCGTAATACCGGGTATCTCGGGCGCTGCGGCATCTTCGAGATCTTTCCCATGTCCGACCGGCTGAAGAAAATGGTGGTGGCCGGCGAGTCAAGCTCCGAGCTGGTCAAGGTCGCCCGGCAGGAGGGCATGAAGACGCTGCGCGAGGATGCCTGGGACAAGGTGCAGCAGGGCGTGACCACCTACCAGGAGGTTGTGCGGGTCACGGGCGAGGAGAGCCCGGCGTAACAGGCGGGCAGCCCAGCCGTAAACCAGTTCCTGTTCCTTACCGATTACCGTGTCGAAAAAAATTATCTGCACCAACAAGAAGGCCTATCACGATTACACCATCGAGGCCACCATGGAGACGGGCATCGTCCTCACCGGACCGGAGGTCAAGTCGCTCCGGGCCGGTCGCGCCAACCTGCGGGACGGCTATGCCGCGGTGGAAAAGGACGAGGTCTGGCTCCACAACGTCCACATCTCTCCCTACTCCCACGCAACAAACATCGAGAGCGACCCGCTCCGGACCCGTAAGCTCCTCCTGAATCGCCGCGAAATAAGGAAACTTGCCGGCAAGGTGCGCGAAAAGGGGTTTGCCCTGATTCCGACCAAGATGTACTTTATCGCCAGCGGCAAGGTAAAGGTCGAGCTTGCCCTGGCCCGCGGCAAGAAGCAGTATGACAAGCGGGCCGATCTCAAAAGAAAACAGAGCGACCGCGAGATAGAGCGGGAGTACAAGAGCCGCTGAAAAGGTGGCGTGTACAGCTTTCGCCGGTGTTGATTTCTGCTTACTTTATGAGAAGATAAAGTAAGAGGTTTCGAGGGACCAGGGTTTTAAGGGGTCATGGAAAAAACTGTCACTCGGAGTCTCGCTACGTTCGCTTTCCTCGTTCAAAATTCATGTCATATAAAGGAATAATTTCCAGATTTCGGGGAAAAAGCTGTCATTTCGAACGAATGTGAGAAATCTTCAAGTTTGCAGCAGGCAACATCGCTTTAATATCTCTCCGGCATGAGGCCGTTCGAGATGACAAAATGGCCATCGAGGTGTCATTTCGAACGAATGTGAGAAATCTTTAAGCATGCAGCAAGCAGCCAATCTTGCGCAGATGCAAGAAACCGCAAAATGTGTTATATTATAAAAGTAACTCAAACTCCGGGCAGCACATTACGATTGCCGGGAATGGTCTGAAAAAGACGAAACACAACACAAAAAACCACAAACAAGGGGGCGAAACGGATTCGACGGGGATATAGAAGCTCAAAGTAGCATGCCGAGGTTCTGTCTGCTCGTAAAACAGGCGGAACACTTATCATCGCTGACGATTATAAATACGCTCTAGCAGCTTAGCTCTGCTCAGCCGT
>JAFDCC010000008.1 GCA_019312985.1 Deltaproteobacteria bacterium | reverse complement strand
TTTTTTTCCGCTTTGCGGCCGCCGGAGAGCCTTGGCCGCACCGTTTTGCCGAAAAAAAAAATCTTCTCTTGTAAAATTTTCTAATAAGTTGTTTTAATTAGGTTTGATGGCTTTTAAGAGCGGCCGCCGCTGACAGCGTGCCGCACACCTCCGTCAACCGCCTGCACCTACTGCTGCAGCAACGCCGTAAAGCTCCCATGGGCGATGTAATACAATTTCTGCGCTGGCAGGATATCGTTGATATCTTCCTGGTATCGTTCATCATCTACCGCACCATTCTCCTCATCCGGGGAACCCGTGCGGTCCAGATGCTGATCGGCATCGCCGTACTCATCGTCATCTATTTCGGCGCCCGGGAGCTGGAACTTTTGACCCTCTACTGGCTGCTCCGAACCCTGCTGAGCTCTATCTTTCTCATCATCATCATTGTCTTCCAGCGGGACATCCGGCGGGCCCTGACCCAGGTCGGCAAGACGCCGTTCTACAAAACCTATGACGATGCCCTGCAGAACACCATCCAGGTGGTGGTCGCCGGCGCCCGCTACCTCTCGCGCCGGCGGATCGGCGGCCTCATTGTCATCGAGCGGGAAACCGGCCTGCGCGATTATATCGAGTCGGGCCACAAGGTCGACGCCAACCTCACCACCGAGCTGCTGGTCTCCCTGTTCCTGCCCTCGTCGCCCCTGCATGACGGCGGCGTCATCATCCACGACAACCGCATCCAGACGGCCGGCTGCCTCCTGCCCCTGACAAAGAACCCTTACATCAACAAACGCTACGGCACCCGGCACCGGGCCGCCATCGGCCTTTCCGAGGAAACAGACGCGGTTATCGTCGTCATCTCGGAAGAGACCCAGGAAATCTCCCTGGTGCAGCACGGCTCCATTACCCCTGTCACCGATGAGACGGCCCTGCTGCTTGCCCTGGAGGAAATCTTCATCCCCAAGGATCACCAACCGCACCTATGGAAAAACTGGTTCGCCAAATAGTCGAGAGACTCACCTCGATTCCCCGGCCGAAGAACTGGGTCCTGAAGCTTCTGTCCCTGCTTTTCGGCCTCTTCCTCTGGTACTTTGTCGTCGGCGAGGACAAGGTCGACATGACCGTCACCATCCCGGTGGAGATCGTCAACCTGCCCCGTGAACTTGTCATATCGAACCAGTTCAAGAAACAGCTCGAGGTGACGGTCAGCGGCCAGCGCTCCCTCATCCGCGGCATGACGGCCCAGCATATCAGCAGGACCATCGACCTTTCCGATGCCTCACCCGGCACCGTCGTCGTCCAGAACCGGGCCGACTCCATTGGCGTGCCCCGGGGGTTGAGCATTCTGCGGCTGCAGCCGCCGACCATAACCCTGCTGCTGGACCGCCTCATCCAGAAGGAAGTCACCATCGAACCCGTCCTCGTCGGCAAGGTCCACGAGGATTACCGCCTCGTCTCGGTGAGCACCGAGCCGCCCACCCTGGAAATCAGCGGGCCGCAGGCCGTCCTCGGCGCAGAGCAGCAGTTTGCCACCGACCCCATTGACATCAGCGACCTGAAAGAGTCCGGTGTCCGGCAGGTTTCCCTTGCCCTGGAGCCGGAAATAGCCGACCTCATCGGCGAGCCGGTGGTCGCCGTCCGTTTGAACATCGCCGAGCGCCAGAAGGAAATGGAGTTCCCCGCCATAGCGGTCGAACTTGACAGCTCCGCCGGCCGGCAGCAACAAACCATCTACCAGCTCCTGCCGCCCACGGTTGCCATTACCGCGGCCGTGCCGCAGCCCCTCTTGAAAAACACCCCCAATATCAGGACCCTCTTCCATGCCCAGGTATCCCCGGAAACCCTGGCGGCCGGTACCAGCACGCAGAAGGTCCTTGTCTCTGGGCCGCCGCAGGCAAAGATTCTGGCCGTCGAGCCGCCGACGGTCAGCCTGAAGGTGACTGAAACGCCGACAATGAAGATAAAGCCATGAGAAAACTCTTTGGGACAGACGGGGTACGGGGGATTGCCAACACCTACCCGATGACGACAGAGATCGCCATGCAGCTTGGCCGGGCAGTCGCCTTTCTTGTCAAGCACCAGGTTACCGGGACCCACACGCCGCGCATCGTCATCGGCAAGGACACCCGTCTTTCGGGCTACATGATCGAGAACGCCCTGGCGGCCGGCATCTGCTCCATGGGGGTCAATGTCCTCCTGGTCGGCCCCCTGCCGACCCCGGGCATCGCCTTCATCACCACAAGCATGCGGGCCGATGCCGGCGTCGTTATCTCGGCGTCGCACAACCCCTTCCAGGACAACGGCATCAAGATTTTCTCCCGCCACGGCTTCAAGCTGCCCGACGAGGAGGAACTGGTGCTCGAGGACCTCATCTTCTCAAAAAAAATGGACTCCCTGCGGCCGGTGGCGGCAGAGGTCGGCAAGGCGGCCCGCATCGATGACGCCCGGGGGCGCTACATCGTCTTTCTCAAGAATACCTTTCCAAAACAGTTCACCCTCGACGGCTTCCATATTGTCCTGGACTGCGCCCACGGCGCCACCTACGGCGTCGCCCCCCACGTCTTCCGGGAACTCGGGGCCCGGGTCACCAGCATCGGGGTGGAGCCGGACGGCAAGAACATCAACGACGGCTGCGGCGCCCTCCACCCAGGGGTGATGGCAGAGCGGGTCCGGCAGGAGAACGCCGACCTCGGCGTTGCCCTGGACGGTGACGGCGACCGGCTCATCGTCGCCGACGAGCAGGGCGCCGTGGTTGACGGTGACCGGATCATGGCCATCTGCGCCAGGGAGATGCTGGCCGCCGGCACCCTTGCCCGCAACACCCTGGTGGCCACGGTCATGAGCAATCTCGGTTTGGAGGTCGCCATGGAGCGCATGGGCGGCCGCCTCGTCCGGACGAGGGTGGGCGACCGGTACGTGGTCGAGGAAATGCGGAATCACGGTTACAGTTTCGGAGGAGAGCAGTCTGGCCATCTCATCTTCCTGGAGCACAACACTACGGGCGACGGCATCCTCGGGGCCCTGCAGCTCCTTGCCGCCATACAAAAGCAACAGCAGCCCCTCTCGGAGATGGGCCGCATCATGGAACCCTTTCCCCAGGTGCTGAAAAATGTCCGGACCACGGAAAAAATAG
>JAFDCC010000007.1 GCA_019312985.1 Deltaproteobacteria bacterium | reverse complement strand
CTGGCCCGGCAGCCCGTACATGAGGTCGAGGTTGATGTTGTCAAACCCGGCAGCCCTGGCGAGCTTCATCGCGGAGACGGCCTCTGCCCCGCTGTGGACCCTGCCGATTTTTTGCAGCATGGCATCGGAGAAGGACTGGACGCCTATGCTCAAACGGTTGACGCCGGCCTGCCGCAACCGGTCGAACATTTCAGCGTTGACCGAGTTGGGGTTGGCCTCCATGGAGACTTCGGGTTCCCGGTCCCTTCCTGGGCTGAAGTCAAACATTTCCAGAAGGGCCGCAACAAGGGCGGCCATTTTCCCGGCGGCAACAATTGAGGGGGTGCCGCCGCCGATAAACAGCGAACGAAACGACCGGGTCCGGGTCCAGGGGTGTGCCGCCATTGCCTCGGCCTGCTGCCGAAGCGCTTCCATGTAGCGGTTTTGCATCTCCTTCCCCGGATCCGGAAAAGAGGCAAAGGAACAGTAGGGGCATTTGGAACGGCAGAAGGGAATATGAACGTAAATCCCGCCTGGGGGTTCGCTTGTGTTCGGGAACAGGCCGGATGTCCCGGTGCCGGGATTTAGCTGGTTCATGCTAGGGGCCGTTCAGCAGAGGGCGGCACGCTTCGGCGATGGATTTCATTATCCCGTGGTCGGCAAAGCTGAACGTTTCGGCGGCCCGGCCGACAATAATATGGTCCAGCAGCCTGATATTCATGAAACAGCATGCGAGATAGAGTGTCCTGGTCAGTTGCCGGTCCTGGTCGGAGGGCTCGGGATTGCCCGAGGGGTGGTTGTGGGCCACGACGAGCGCCGCGGCATTGTGCTGCAGGGCCAGCTTTACCACCTCGCGGGGGTAGACAGTGCTCGCCGTAATGGTGCCGCGGGAAACAACCTGGCTGTCAATAATGGCGTGGGCTGCGTCCAAAAAAATAACGGTAAACACCTCCTGCTGCAGGTCCCGCATGGAGTGAACAAGATAGTCGCTGACCTCCCGCGAGGAGTGGAGATACTGCTTTTCGTGCAGCCGCTGCCGCAGGTAGCGGCGGGCAACCCCGTGGAGAAAGTGGAGGGCAAAGCTGTTGTTGGGGCCGATTCCCTTTACCTTCTGAAGTTCTTCCGCCGGTGCCTCCAGAACCCCGGGCAGGGAACCGAAGCGGGCCAGGAGGGCCCGGGCCTGTTCCTTGCAGTCTTTCCGGGGTGTGCCGAGAGCCAGCAACAGCTCAACGATCTCCGAGTCTGTAAAGCTCTCTATCCCCTGGCGGTGATATTTGTCCTTCAGCCGCTGCCGGTGCCCCGCCCCCTTGTTCTGCCACGCCTTTTTGTCCACCTCGGTTGCTTTTCCCTGCCGCGCCTTGCTGCCTTATGGGCTGTGGAGCCCTTTTTACGTGCCCCGGCCGCCCTCTATGCCAGAAAACGGGGCATTATTCCCTGGCAAGTTCCCGGGCAAAGAGCTGATTGGCAAGTTTGGGGTTGGCCCTTCCCTTGGTCCTCTGCATGAGCTGCCCGACAAAGTAGCCCAGGACCTTTGTCTTGCCGCCCCTGTACTCTGCCGCCTGCTCGGGGTTGGCGGCAATTATTTCGGCGACAATGGCGAGGAGCTCCCCCTCGTCGCTTACCTGTACCAGGTTCTTTTCCTTCACGACTGTCTCCGCGTCCTTGCCGCTCTCCAGCATCTCGGTGAAAACCGTCTTGGCGATCTTGCCGCTGATGGTCCCCTTATCGATCATGTTGAGCAGGGCACCAAGGTTTTGCGGCGTGATAGGACAGGCCGCGATATCGATGGAATCTTCCCCCTTGAGTTCGCGCATGAGCTCGGTCATCATCCAGTTGCTGAGCTTCTTGGCCTGGGGGTAGACAGCCAGGGCCGCCTCGAAGTAGTCGGCCAGCTCCCGCGATGCGGTCAGGACCGCCGCATCATAATCCGGCAGCCCGAGATCGGCGATAAAGCGCTGCCGCCGCTCGTCCGGCAGTTCCGGCAGGCTCTCCCGGGTGCGCTCGATCCACTCATCATCAATCACCACCGGAATCAGGTCCGGGTCGGGGAAGTACCGGTAGTCGTGCGCCTCCTCCTTGCCGCGCATGGAGTTGGTGACGTTCCTGTCGGCGTCCCAGAGGAGCGTCTCCTGCGCGACCTCGCCGCCGTCGAGGAGAATATCGCGCTGCCGCCGAATTTCATACTCCAGGGCCCGCTGGACATTGCGGAAGGAGTTCATGTTCTTCAGCTCGGTGCGGGTGCCGAACTCCTCCTGCCCCACGGGCCGCAGCGAGATATTGGCATCGCAGCGGAAGCTGCCCTCCTGCATGTTTCCGTCGCAGATGTCAAGGTAGCGAAGAATGGCGTGCAGCTTCCTGAGGTAGGCTGTGGCCTCCTCGGGAGAGCGGAGATCGGGTTCGGAGACAATCTCCATCAGGGGAACGCCGGTCCGGTTCAGGTCAACGTAGCTTTCGGGCTCCCGCTCATCGTGGACCAGCTTGCCGGCATCCTCCTCCATGTGAATACGCGTGATGCCGATGCGCTTCACGCCGGCGGCGGCCTCTATCTCGAGCCAGCCGCGCTCGGCGATGGGGAGCTCGAACTGCGACACCTGGTACCCCTTCGGCAGATCGGGATAAAAGTAGTTCTTGCGCGCAAAGCGGTTGGGCGAGGTAATGGTGCAGTGCGTTGCCAGGGCCATTTTCATGGTGTACTCCACGACCTTTCTGTTCAAAACCGGCAGCACACCGGGCATGCCGAGGCAGACCTGGCAGGTGTTGGTGTTGGGCGGCGCGCCAAACGTCGTGGAGCAGCCGCAGAATATCTTACTCTTCGTCTTGAGCTGGGCATGCACCTCCAGCCCGATTACAGGTTCAAAGTCCATCTTCAGCTCCGTCAGTTTTCAGCGGCCCGGCTGATCCACCTCTTCAGGCCGGCAAGTTCTTCCGCCCAGTCCGGGCCCGTCCGCAGCCCAAGAAAGAGGCGGAAGAGTTCGTCTATCGTGCGCAGCGCCTCCTCGGACATGCCGATCCTTTCAAGGGTCTTTGCCTCGACGGCCACCGGGTCGGTGCCCTCATCGGAGGCCGACACGGTGCGCGGCAGGACGACATTGCGGTACTCGAACAGGGTCGCCCCCAGGGTCAGGCGCCATTCGTAATCCCCTCTCGCCAGGTAAACCCGGGCCTGCTCCAGCTTCTTGCCCATGAGCAGCCCGGTGCGGGCCTCCTGCAGCTCTGTCTGCAGTCCTTTGCAGATAAGCCTTTCCAGGGACTCGCCCTCGCCGGACTCCAGGATCATGTACTTTTCAAAGACAAGCTGAATATCCCCGCTTTCCGGGATAAGGACGGCGCCGCCCCGCTCTTCGCTCTTGTACCAGAGCCAGGTCAGAAACTCCTGGCCGAGGAATTTTTTTTCCGCAATTATATCAACAAGGTCCATAACGTTCAATAATCCGCTTTTGCTGCTGCTTTTTATAGTTGGCAGAAGCCGGAAACAGTCCTATACCAGTATTTCCGGGCGCAGGTTCTGCAGCCGTTCCTCTTCCCGAGGGCCAAGCAGGTGGCCAGCGGCAACATAGGGCACCTGCAGGATTATTGTCAGCCCGAAGCACTCCCTGAAAAAATCCTCCAGTGCCGACTGCGCTTTCGGGTTTGTGGAAAAAAAGAGGAGCGTGCTTTCTGCCAGGTTCCAACACAGGTCATACACCGATGCCGCCGGCATGGACTTCTTTACGAGCTGGAGACGGACATCCTCCCGTATCGCGACCCGCTGGCTCCTGCTCAGGCGCGGCAGCTGTTTTTCCTTTTTGAGCCGCTCCTCCTCCTTGCGGCAATACTTCTGCAGCAGGGTCGGAGAAACCCTCCGCTCGTCAATGCGCATGGCCAGGACAACGTAATCGCCCACTGCATAGGATGCCCCTGCGAAGGAGCTGTCGAACATGTTGTCCACCGCCACCCAGCCGATGGAGTATTCCTCAAAGGTGTCATCAATATCGCGAAAGGAATACCGGGCAATATGCTCCGCGGCAAAGTCCCAGAATTTCTCCGGAAGACCGCCTTCCACGGCATAGCGGACAAAATTGGTTGAGCGGGATAAGAGTCCCATGCAGCTGCTCCCGTTTTTTATGGT
>JAFDCC010000006.1 GCA_019312985.1 Deltaproteobacteria bacterium | reverse complement strand
TCCTTTACCGCAAACTGAAGGGGGTGGAGGGCTCCCTGGAATATATCCATGGCGGGCTGGACCAGAACACCCGCACCTCGATATTCAACCGCTTCAAACAGGGCAGGATACGGCTGCTTATTGCCACCGATGTCGCCGGCCGGGGCCTTGACTTTTCCCACGTAAGCCATATCTTTAATTACGATTTCCCCAAGGCCTCGGAAAACTATGTACACCGCACCGGCCGCACCGGCCGCATGGGCAGGGTTGGGGTGGCGATCTCGCTTGTCACTGCCCGTGATCTTTTCACTGTCAAACGTCTATTAAAGGAAAAGGGCATCCAAGCGGCCTGGGACGGCAAGGTGCCTGACTTAGGAAAAGTCGTTTCGAAAAAAAGCCCCAGTCCTTCAGGCAGGCATCCAGGCAGCCGCAGGAAAACAAAAGCTCCGTCCCGGTCCTAATCTAATTATGGCTCTCATCAGTTTACAGAATGTGTCACTTTCCTTTGGCGGTCTGCCGGTCCTTGACAGGATAAGCATGCAGATCGAGCCCGGTGAGCGGGTCTGCCTGGTCGGCCGCAACGGTGAGGGAAAATCCTCCCTCATGCGCTTGATTGCCGGCGAACTGCCAGCAGACAGCGGGCGCATCACCAGGCAGCAGGGGGTGAAGATTGCCCGGCTGGACCAGGAGGTGCCGCTAAACCTGCTGGGTACTGTCCACTCCGTTGTCTCAGGCGGGGTCGGCAGGTTCATGACTTTGCTGGACCGTCACCATGATGTGAGCAGCCGGCTGGCTGATGACGGCAGCGCGGCCCTGCTTGTCGAACTGGCAGCCGTGGATCACGAGATGGAAGCAGCCGGTGTCTGGCAGGTGCGGCAGCAGATCGACACAGTCCTTTCCCGTCTTGAGCTCGATCCTGACAGGGATTTTGCCGAGCTTTCCGGTGGTATGAAAAGAAGGGTGCTGCTGGCCCGGGCCCTGGTCTGCCAGCCGGACCTGCTGCTCCTGGACGAACCCACCAATCATCTGGATATAGAATCCATCACCTGGCTGGAAGAATTTCTCCTGGCCAGTTCCTTTACACTCCTCTTTGTCACCCATGACCGTGACCTGCTCAAGAAGCTGGCCACGAGGATAATGGATCTGGAACGCGGCAGCATCAGCAGCTGGCCCGGCGATTACGACACCTATCTTCGGCGCAAGGAGGAGATGCTGTCTGCAGAGAACGGCCAGAATGCCCGGTTTGACAAGAAACTGGCCCAGGAGGAGGTATGGGTCAGGCAGGGGATCAAGGCGCGGAGAACCCGCAACGAAGGAAGGGTGCGGGCCCTTGTAGAAATGCGCCGTCAATACCAGGCCCGGCGCCAACAGCTGGGCAATGTCCGGATGGAGATCACCGCGGCCGGGCTCTCCGGCAAACTGGTTGCCGTGCTCAAGGACGTATCCCTCGGTTTTGGCGATAGGAATGTGATCAATAAATTTTCGACTACGGTCCTGCGCGGCGACAGGATCGGCATCATCGGCCCCAATGGTGCCGGCAAGACCACCCTGCTGCGCCTGCTCCTGGGTAAACTGCAGCCGGAGGCGGGCCAGGTCCGTCTGGGCACCAACCTGCTGCCGGTTTATTTCGACCAGCAGCGGGCCCAGCTGGATGCGGGCAAAACCGTTATAGACAACCTGGGGGACGGCAGCGATTTTGTTGAGATCAACGGCCGCAGACGACATATCATCGGGTATCTGCGTGATTTTCTTTTTGCTGCGGACCGGGCCCGTTCCCCGGTCTCCATCCTTTCCGGCGGTGAACGAAACCGGCTGCTCCTGGCAAAGCTCTTTGCCAGGCCGTCCAATGTCCTGGTACTGGACGAACCGACAAACGATCTGGATATCGAAACCCTGGAACTGCTTGAAGACCTGCTTCTGGAGTACCGCGGTACGGTGCTTGTTGTCAGCCATGACCGGGCATTTCTCAATAACGTGGTGACCAGCACCCTGGTCTTTGAGGGCGAAGGCCGGGTGCAGGAGTATGCCGGCGGCTATGATGACTGGCTCCGGCAGCGTCCCTCTTCCCTGGCAAAAAAGGTCCCGGTTCGGGAAGTGCGGCAGGAACGGGTGAAGGCCAGGCCTGACGGTCCGCGTAAGCTGACGTTCAAGGAGACCAGGGAACTGGAGGAACTGCCCGATCGGATCGAGACCCTGGAACAGGAACAAAGGCTTCTCTACGAAACAATGGCTGATGAAGCCTTTTACCGGGATAATGGAGGTGCAGCGGCAGCGGCCCGGGCCGGTACCCGGCTGCATGAACTGGAGCTGCTGCTGCAGGAAGCCTATAGCCGCTGGGAAGAGCTGGAAACCGTGCGCGAAGAGTTTATAAAAAAATAAGCTTTCAAGAAGTCACGGGTTTTCGTGGGCCCAAGGGGAATAAATTAAATACAGTGCTGGGTTAATGGTTTGAAATAATTTGTGAATCGTTCAAATGATCGTTCCTTGTTTAAAGAATCCGGGTTACCATGGCAATAGCACCATAGGAAAAAAGAGATGAATATATCCGGAAAACCCAAACAGCAGACCGCTTTTCACCGTTTAACTCCGGACAACGTTATCACCCTGGTGGAGAAAGGCCTGGACAGGCGCTGCACCAATCTCTGCCGGCCCCTGATCAGCTATATCAACCGGGTTTACGAACTGCTGGCCGAGGACGGCAGCGGTTTGGTTGCCAAGTTCTACCGGCCTGGCCGCTGGTCAAAGGAAGCACTGCAGGATGAGCATGATTTCCTCATTGAGCTTGCCGGCCAGGAGATTCCCGTGATTGCGCCGCTCGTATTCCGGGACGGCTCAACCCTCGGCAGTCATGGGAACATCTGTTTTGCCGTGTTTCCCAAAACAGGCGGGCGCAGCTTTGATGAATATAATGATGACCAGTGGCTGGAACTGGGCCGCCTGCTGGGCCGCACCCACAACGTCGGCGCCCTGCACCTGCCGAAGGACCGGCTTACCATGGCACCGGACAGGTCGACGCGGCAGCAGGTTGATTATATCCTTGCAGGCTGCTTCATGCCTGAAGATATGCTGGACGGATTCAAAAAACTGACCGATGCCCTTATCAATGAGATCAGCCCCCTGTTTAAAAACACCAGGATGATCCGCATCCACGGTGACTGTCATTTCTCCAACCTCATATACCGGCCCGGCGAATCCTTTTATCTCATCGACTTTGATGATATGGTCGTGGGGCCGCCGGTGCAGGATTTCTGGATGCTGCTTCCCGGCCACCGGGAAGACTCACAGGCCGAGATCGAGATCTTCCTGGAAGGTTACGAGATGTTCAGGGATTTCGACTGGTCCAGCCTGCAGTTGATCGAACCGCTGCGGGCCATGCGCTATATTCATTACACAGCCTGGTGTGCTTACCAGTTTGCTAAGGACGGCGAAACCAGGGTAGATGAAGATTTCGGTTCCCGGCAATACTGGCAGACCCAGATGGCAGACCTGAAAGACCAGCTTGAACTAATTAAGAATGAAAAGGCTCGTGAATGCTGAACCGGGAGACCACGGGCTGGAGTAAAAGAGACATGGATGGGACAAGGCGGGCGGACATCAAGCAGGGCGCAGAAGTTTATATTGTGCTAAAGCAGGATCAGCGCTCAGAAAAACTCACAAGGGGCATAGTCAAAGACATCCTGACAGGTTCGTCCACTCATCCCCATGGGATCAAGGTCAGGCTGCTGAACGGCGAGGTCGGGCGCGTAAAAAGCATTGTGCGCTGAAATATTGCACCCCTATTCATGGTGCAAGGCGCCAATGGGACCAGAATAGGCAGCTTTCTGCAGAAATCCCTGATTACCTTCTTTTTATTTCTGTTTTCAAATAACCCAGAGATTCTCTATACTGCGGATATGGTTCGCATGGCAAAGCGGTCTGTTGCCAAATTCAGACTGGTGGCGCAGTGGGATTCTCTTTGCGGAAAAGCAGGTTAGATCACATCATCTTAATATTTTCGCTGT
>JAFDCC010000005.1 GCA_019312985.1 Deltaproteobacteria bacterium | reverse complement strand
TTATTTGAAAACCTGTAACTAAACTGGCCTCAATAAAAACAATGGGGGCCCGTATATAGAATGACGAGGTGTGATGGACATGACATCTCATCACTTATTATACCGACTGACTCACTTTTTATTCTGACTCTTTAACTGATGTGAATTGCCAGACTTTCCTGAAAGTTCTGCGTGGCTCATCCTAATCGGGCCTTACTTTCAGGTCGGAGTGAATCGCGAAATTTCCAGGAGGGGATGTTCTAAAGCAGAATAGCAGCAGGGCAGGAGTGGCCGGTCTTTTCCAGGGCAGCTACTGGACTTTTTCCCTGTGACACCGCTGACATTCCAGGAGCGGGAAGGCCACGCTGTTGTGGCAGACGCCACAATACTTGCCCTCGTAAAGGTCAGCCATGCTGAATTTTGTCATGCCCTTCTTGATGCCGACAAAGATTTCCGGGTGACACACTTCGCAGCCGTTCCAGACCGTGTGCTTACGGTGCGAAAATTTGATATCCGGCATGCTCAGAACCTGGGATTTGAGCTCAAAGTCCTCCGGTTCGACAAACTTGGCCCTTTTGATTGAAATACCCTCTAAATAATCAACAAGAGATATTTTTCCCTGCTCCTCTGCCTTATCCCAGTCCACGCCGTTGCCAAGCCATCCCTTGGGAAAACCCTTGACAAACTCCCGGAAGTCATACGACCGGGGCACATTCTCCCCTTCCGCATGACAGAGGCTGCATATGACAAAATCTTCCCTGTCAAAACTCTCTTTGCAGGCGGAAAACGCATCTTTGCCGTTATGGCAGCTGCCGCAGTAGTAGCCTTTTTCGTTGTCAGATGCCCTGATGCCGGTCTCATTGGCCTTCATGGCAAAACCGATATCAACGTGACAGAGCCGGCAGGTATACATAGAGCGGTGCAGCCAGTGATCGAACACCGCGGGCGCCAGGTGGTTCTCTTTGGCATAGTTGTCAATAACGACCCTGCCATACTCAAAGGGCAGCGGCCTTCTTTTTTTGACACCGGTACCGGCAAAAGCAGCACTTATAATGAAAAGAAGCAGACCGACAAGAAAAGCGATTTTTTTCATGAAACGTTTTTTCGTTGAACCTTTTTGTGCAAAACAAAGATTATTTCAGTTGCGGGGTAATACTGTTTCCGGGCAGGGGTAATTCTTGGCAAAGGCGCATAAAACAAGACACACTCCATTTTCATGCAACCTTTCCGGGTTATCTACCAGATAACTGTGCACCACTTTTATTTTCTGTTCCAGTTCGAGATCTTCCGGGAAACAGGAGAACATTTTGGGTTCATCAAGATAAATAAAGGTTTCATAGAGAGAAGCCGTGTCGGCAATAGTCTCGACAATGGCCTCGCACTGGGACGCATCCTTCAGCACCTTTGCAGTAGGTAAATCCTTTCCCTTTTCCGGATTTTCATAGAGGTCACATAATTGCAGCAGCGCCTTCCCATCCATTGCCAGGCCGGGAGAGGCAATAAGGATGCAGACAGCGAGCAGGGGGTAAATAATACTTTTCATGTGGTTCCCTCATGCATATTGCAGTTACCTTCAAAAAAATACGGGATGGCCCCATGGTCCCGAAGGTCCTATGAACACTTTGAAGAAGGTGCGTGTCCCAACTGCCGGAGCTACTGTTAAGGTCTTACTATAGCTGTGTGTTTAGGCTAATGTCAAAGATTTAGTAATGTTGCAGTCCATTTCATTAGCTTTCCCGGATAGATCACCTGCGCCGGAAAAAGCCTTGCGCCACTTTTCTGTTTCAATGCAGCCGGAAAATTGATACCCTCGTGCTGGAAGCAGGCAGGAGACGGCAAAGTTGTACCGGTCTTCCCGCCTCTTGCCGGGGACAGAACGTTTTTTTCTGTAATTATTCCAACAGACGATATATGCTGTACTGACACCGGAATATACCCTTGCTGATAAAAATAGTACCACAGGGAATGCTTATGAAAAAAAGCGCTTATCACAGGAATCACGGGCCAGGACGGGGCTTACCTGGCTGAGTTTCTCTTAGCAAAAGGCTACGAGGTCCACGGCATCAAGCGAAGGACATCGATGTTCAATACCGACCGTATTGACCACCTGTACCAGGACCCGCATGTCGAGGAACGCAACTTTATCCTGCACCACGGAGATATGACCGACTCATCGAGCCTGGTGCACATCATGGCCCGGGTGCGGCCCGATGAGCTTTACAACCTGGCGGCCCAATCCCACGTGGCCGTTTCCTTCGAGGAACCCGAGTACACGGCCGATTCCGACGGCCTCGGCACCCTGAGGCTCCTGGAGGCAATCCGCATCCTGGACCTCACTGACAAAACGAAGTTTTACCAGGCGTCGACATCCGAGCTTTACGGCAAGGTGCAGGAAATACCCCAGACGGAAAAGACGCCTTTTTACCCGCGCTCACCCTATGCTGTTGCCAAGCTATACTCCTACTGGATAGTGGTCAACTACCGTGAGGCATACAACATATTTGCCTGCAACGGCATTCTTTTCAACCATGAATCGCCGGTGCGGGGCGAGACCTTTGTGACCCGCAAAATCACCCGGGCCCTAGCCAGGATTGTTCTCGGCCTCCAGGAGTGCACCTACCTCGGCAACCTGAATGCCAAAAGGGACTGGGGCCACGCCAGGGATTACATCGAGATGCAGTGGCTCATGCTGCAGCAGGAAAAGCCCGATGACTTTGTCATTGCCACAGGAATACAGCACTCAGTCCGCGATTTTGTGGAACACGCGGCAAATGAGCTGGGAATCGGGGTCCGCTGGGAGGGCGAGGGAATTGCTGAAGTCGGCATAATCGATTCCCTTGCCAGCATTCATGAAACTCTCGGCGAGGCCGGCAAACCGCATGTGGGCCAGGTGATAGTCAGGGTTGACCCGCGCTACTTCAGGCCGACTGAGGTTGAAACCCTGCTCGGAGATCCGAGCAAGGCCAAAAGAGAACTGCACTGGGAGCCCAAAATTTCCTTTACCGAACTGGTACGGGAGATGGTGCTGGCTGATCTTGAAACCGCGAAGCGGGATGCGCTGGTTGAAAAACACGGCTTCAAGATTTACAGCTACCACGAATAGACAGCCCTGCTTCAGGAGGACCGCTACCATGCCTCCGTCTGCCTGGCAGGCTAAACAGTAAACGACATATACCATGACCGATTCAGTTGGGACAAACAGCGGGCCATTGGCCCCCAGCTCTAAAATCTACGTTGCCGGGCACCGGGGCCTGGTGGGCTCGGCCATTGTGCGGCAACTGCAGGCCAGGGGCTGCAAAAACCTCATCCTGCGGAGACGCGCTGAACTGGACCTTCTCAACCAGGCAGCGGTACGCGTTTTTTTTGAAGAGCAACAGCCGGAAATAGTCGTGCTTGCCGCTGCCAGGGTGGGAGGAATTCTTGCCAACTCCAGGTATCCCGCCGAGTTCATCTACGAGAACCTGATGATCCAGGCAAACATCATTCACTGGAGTTGGAAAACCGGGGTCAGGCGGCTTTTGTTTCTCGGCTCTTCCTGCATCTTTCCGAGGCTTGCGCCTCAGCCCCTGAAAGAGGAGTACCTGTTGAGCGGCCCGCTGGAGCCGACCAATGAGGCTTACGCAGTTGCCAAAATTGCCGGGATCAAGATGTGCGAATCCTATAACCGCCAGTTCGGTACCGGCTACCTGTCGGTCATGCCGACAAACCTCTACGGCCCTGAAGACAATTTTGACCTGGAAAAATCCCACGTTCTTCCCGCCCTGATCCGCAAATTTCACGAGGCGCGGGAACAAAAACGGCAGGAGGTTGTGGTCTGGGGCACCGGCAAGCCGCGGCGGGAACTCCTCCATGTCGATGACATGGCCGATGCCTGCCTCACCCTCCTGGAGTTGCCGGAAACGCCTTACCGGGATCTCATCGACAACCTGCAGCCGTGCCTCGTAAATATCGGCACGGGGAAAGACATCACCATCGGCGAACTGGCCCTGCTCGTGCAGGAGGTTGTCGGCCATAAGGGCAATATCGTTTTTGATCCGGAAAAGCAGGACGGCATGCCACAGAAACTCCTAGATGTTTCCCGGATGGCAACCCTGGGCTGGAAGGCAACGATATCCCTGCGCGAGGGCGTGCAAAATACCTACCGGTGGTACAAAGAACAGGTTCGCGGCACAAGCTGAAGCGGCGCACTGCCACGTTCGACAGGTGCCTGGCAGGAGGCACAGCCTTAAACGCTACAGGAATCCAGAAGAAGAGCACCGGTACCCATGCTGATAGAACTGGAAAAGGTTACCAAGATCTATAACCGGGGGAACCCCAACGAGGTAACTGCCCTTCATGACGTCAGCCTGCAGGTCCGGCAGGGATCAATGGTGTGTCTTCAGGGAGCCAGCGGTTCCGGCAAGTCCACCCTGCTGGCCATCATCGGCTGCGTTTTTCCGCCAACCAGCGGCAGGGCGGCCATTGCCGGCAAAAAACTCTCACGCATGCCGGACAGGTTTCTGACTAAACACCGGCGGGAAACCATCGGCTTTATCTTTCAGCAGTTCAACATCCTGCCCCGTCTTTCGGTGCTCGACAACATCACCCTTCCCCTCCTCCCCCTCGGGATTTCGCCGGCCGAAAGGAAGAAAAGGGCCCGAAAACTCATGGAGCAGCTTGCCATCGGCCACAAGGAATACTTTCCGGCCGGGCAGATCTCCGGCGGTGAAATGCAGCGGGTCGCAATCGCCCGGGCCCTCATCAACAACCCACCCATTATCCTGGCCGATGAACCGACCGCCCACCTGGACAGCCACCTCAGCATGGAGTTCATGCAGGTAATGGCCGACCTGAAGAGCGGGGGCAAAACAATCATCATTGCCTCGCATGACAGCCTGGTTTCTGGCCATCCGGCGTTAGATACAATTATCAGCATTCGGGATGGACGGGTCCATGTTCCTTAACTCCTGGAGCCTCGGCCTCACCCTGGCTGCGCTCGTCGTTCTTGTCCTGGCACTTATTGCCGGCCGCACCGCCCTTCTGGTCCTGCGCCACTGGGATCCCTCCAGCGACTCCGACCTGCAGATCAGGCTGGAAAACGGAATCTGGCTCACCTCCACCCTGGTCGAATACAGCCTCGGCTTCCAGGTGCTCACCCTGGTCCTCTTTGTCCTTGCCGCTGATACTTTCTGTCAGGTTATTGTCGGGGCCATGTGCGCCACCGGGGCGCTGCTGGCAAACAGCTTTGGCATGCCTGCCCTGCTCGTGAAGATAATCGGTGTGTTTCTCTATGGTTTCTGGATTGTCCTGCACCGGCTTGATATCAGCACCGCATCGTACCCCCTGGTCAAAATAAAGTATATCTACCTGCTCCTGATCCTGCCCCTGCTCCTCGTCGACATCACCCTGCAGACCCTCTATATCGCCAACCTGTCCCCTGATATCATCACGTCCTGCTGTGCCGTTGTTTTCGGCGCTTCGGGGGAAAGGGAAAGCAACCTGCTGGAGGGATTCTCCCAGCCCGCCCTGCTTTCTTTGTACTACACCACCATTCTAGTCCTGGCAGTTACCGGGGTTCTGTTGCTGAAGCGGTGGCGGCTTGCCCTGGCCGCCCTTTTTTCTACCACCTGGCTCTGGTTCCTGGGCCTTGCCGCAGTTGCCATCATCAGCGTCTTCTCCTCGTATATCTATGCCATGCCCTACCACCATTGCCCTTTCTGCATCCTGAAGCCGGAATATCACTACATCGGCTTCGCCCTCTACTTCACCCTTATCCCCGCATCATTCTTCGGGCTTTCAACCCTGCTGGTCGAGCCTTTCAAAAAAAG
>JAFDCC010000004.1 GCA_019312985.1 Deltaproteobacteria bacterium | reverse complement strand
ATGGGGATGCCTTCGGTCTCGGCAACGCGCATACAACGCAGCGCCTTCTCGTTCCCCCAGGGCTTGCAGGAGCCACCGTTGCGGTACTCTTCACCGTGCCCCTTTTCCTGGCCAATGACCATCACAGGCTGTGAATAGACCTTGTTTTTTATTCTCCTGATAATCTGGGCCTTTGCCGTAACCATAGAGGGGTCAATACTGGCGTCCTCCTCGCCGCTCAACTCGGTGTAATCCTCGTAGACATTTTCCAGGATATCCTTGAGGGTGAAGCGCTGGGGGCTGCGGACAATGCGGACCCGCTCCATGGGGCTAAGGGTTTCCTCGCACCGTTCCTCGTTAAAGGTAAGCGCCTCTTCCAGTTCATGGATCTTCTCGGCAAGGACATCGGTCTCATAGTCATAAAAGGAGTCTTTCAGGTGGGTATACTTTTCCTGAAAACCGGAGATATTGCCCCAGGAGGAACTGTCCTTCACCCTGATGAGGTAGTTAAGCCGTTCTTCCGTCTTGTGCAGTCTTTTGCGAAGATCGTCCATAAAGTGTCGTTGTTTTGTTGCCTGTTGCGGCGGTTACTGCCTGCTGTACCTGGCTCAGAAAGTGAGCAACCGGTCAAGGTTGTTGCGCAGGTATTCCATGTTGGTGATTATCGGTTCGCCTTTGTTGTTCCTGCCCTCAATGACAATTTCCCGCATGAACCTGCTGGCCCGTTCTTTTGTCTCCTGGATGGTATCGCCCCAGAGAACGACGAGGGCCAGGTTCGGGTCAAAATCACTCGGGATCATGTACGGCCTGTCAAAGGGTACATGGGTATAGACAGCCGCCCAGTCATGCTTCGGGAAGGAGAATTTTTCAATGGTGCCGATCCACGGGGCAAAGCCGCGCGAGGTATCCTCCGCCACGATGCGGAGCTCGATGCTCGCTCCCCTGAAGGCGATGTCATGCTGGGAAAAGCCGATGCGCTCACCCAGGGCCAGCCGTATCTGCTCCCGGATCAGGCTGGGATGCTGGCCGTTTACATAGCTTATCCGGGCCGAAATATCGTTTTCCACCTGTATCCTGGTGTTGACCTCCAGAAGGTGCGGCTGGCCGTTCTGTGCCACAATCCACTCCCAGGTGCCGACGTTGTCATAGCGCACATGGGAGGCAAGTTTCGGGAGTACTGGACGATCGCCTCGAGGACCTCGGCGCTGTCAAAATCATAGACAAAACAGGAGTCGTCAAAGCCGGGTGCCGCCTCGACCCTTTTCTGGCGGCCGGTGCTCTGGATGGTACAGTTGCGGGTGCCGAAATGGAGCCTTTCGCCGTGCCGGCTGCAGAGGAGCTGTACCTCCAGGTGGTTGTAGTCCCGCAGGCACTGCTCGATCAGGACCCCGGGATCGCCGAACTGTCTTTTGGCATAATTCTGCACCTGGCGGTAAACGCGGCGAAACTGCTCAATTTCCCTGACCTCTTCAATGCCCATGCCGCCGCCGCCGGCAGCTGCCTTAACGAGTATGGAAGGCTTGCTGATATTCTGGCTTTTCTGGTCATCAAGGAGCTGGTCAGCAATTTCCTCGGCCTCCATCTCGTTGTAGATAGGGCTGTCCGTTCCGGGTATGACGGGGATCTCCAGGGATTTTGCCACCTTTTTGGTGTTGATCTTGTCGCCGAGGTTTCTGATGACCTGCCAGTTGGGGCCGATGAAAGTCAGGGGTCGATCCCGCACCGTGACCCGGCGGGCAAAGCGAAAATCTTCGGAAAAGAAACCATACCCCGGGTGGATGGCGGTGCATTCAGTATGGTCGGCCACCGCCAGGATGTCATTTGGGTCGGTATAGCTGGTTATCTGCCAGGCCTTTTTGCTGTTGCTTGTGCTGTCGCGGTTCAGGCGGACATGCTCCGAGTCTTCGTCCGCCGCGGTGTAGACGACAACGTAATCAAGCCCCAGATCCCTGCAGGCCTGCATGATGCGAATGGCAATTTCGCCCCTGTTGGCGATGAGGATTTTATCGTTCACTACGGTCCGGTTCTGCCGTTTAAGCTGCCTTAATGTGAATTGTCCCGCCTGTAAAGGGATTCTGCCGCTACAGAGCCTGTAAGGCGGGGTGCTACTGCTGGTTAATATACCTTATTTCTCCGATCATAACAAAAAGGGGATGAACAGTATGCACTTATTCATCCCCCTGCAGAAAATTTCAGAAGCAGTTTCTACTTATTTTGGCGGCAACAGTCAATTTTTTTCTTGACTTTATGGTGTTTTTTCCCTACCCATGCAGGAAAGAAACAAGGGATAAATGAAACGCAGCTTCAATATAACCGAGACAGGCTACTAGCAATTCTGCATGGAAAAAGACCAGGATTCCTCTTCCGATTTACCCGACTCGCAACCCAGTAAAAACATATTGAACCGTCTCCTGGAAATTCTGGGATTGGGCCGAACCCCGGATACCACCGAAGACCTTGAGATGGAGATCCAGGAACTTCTGGAAGAAGGCAAAGAGCAAGGCTTGATCACCCCCCAGGAGGGGCAGATGATCAACAGTATCTTCGAGTTCAGGGATACCCTTATCCATGAAATCATGACACCGAAGCCGGAAATGGTCGCTGCCGACGTCCGGACCCCGATCCCCGATGTCCTGAAACTGATCATCAGGGAAGGATTTACCCGGATCCCGGTGTACTCCGGCTCCCATGACAATATCATCGGCATCCTCAATGCCAAGGACCTTCTTGTCTGCGTCGATGCACCGCAGGCCTGCCCCGATATTGAACACCTGATCAAACCGCCCTTCCTCGTGTCCGAGACCATGCGCATAGTTGACCTGCTGAAGGCCTTCCAGGCGAAGAAAAGCCACATGGCCATCGTGACGGACGAGTTTGGCGGGGTCCGCGGCCTGGTGACCCTGGAGGACGTGCTGGAGGAAATTGTCGGGGAGATTGATGACGAGTATGACAAGGACGAGCGCCAGTGGCGGACACTGCAGGACGGCAGCCTTATTATTTACGGCAAGGAGGATATTGAGGAGGTTGAGTCTTTTTTTGCTGTCAATGTGCCTGACGGCCCCTATGAGTCTGTCGGGGGCTTTATAATCCACCAACTGGGCCATCTGCCGAAGGCCGGCGAAACGGTTGAACTCGGCAGCCTGCGTTTCAAAGTCCTGTCAGCCACAAGGCGGCAAATCAAAACCGTTAAAATAGAAAAAACATGACCGTGAGAGGCGGACCGAAAGCCGGGGAGGTCAAATCCGGCACCTCTCATCCCGTCTGGCTTGCCCTTGCAACAGGGGGGCTGCTTTTTCTTTCCTTTCCCGGCGCTGCCGGTTTCTGGCCGGTGGCCTGGGTGGCCCTGGTGCCGCTCCTGCTGGCCGTCCGAAATGCCGGTCCCGGGGCTGCGGCGCGGCTGGGACTGCTCGCCGGCATGGTCCATTATGTCTCGCTTCTCTACTGGATAATCATCGTCCTGGGGCGCTACGGCTCCCTGCCCCTCTGGGTCTCGGCCCCGGCCCTGCTGCTCCTGGCCCTGTACATGAGCAGTTACCTTGTCCTCTTCTCGGTTCTCATTGCCAGGATATGGAAGCACCGGGAAACGCTGGTCGTCTGGGTTGCACCCCTTCTCTGGGTGGGGCTTGATTATGCCAGGTCGTTTCTTTTTTCCGGTTTTCCGTGGCAGGACCTGGGCTACTCGCAGTACAGCGTACTACTTCTCATCCAGATTGCCGACCTGGCAGGCCACTTTGCCGTGAGTTTCCTCATTGTCCTGGTGAACGCGCTTACCGCCCTGCTCCTTGCCCTCTGGCTGGCACACCGGCGTGGGGCGCCGGAAAGGCAGCCGGCCCTGACAGAGCGGCGCCGTTCTGCCTGGTTCTATGCGATCTTCCCCGCCCTGTGCATCACCGCAGGGATCTTCGGCTATAACCTGGTCCGGTACCGCCAGGTGGAGCAGGTGATTGCTGCCAGTCCTCACATGAAGATCGGCGTGGTGCAGGGCAATATAGAACAGGACCAGAAATGGTCGCCGGCCATGCGGCTGAAGACAGTGGAAATCTACGCAGCCCTTTCAGAGCAGGCCGAGGCCGGCGAGAACAGCCCGCCGGAACTGCTCGTCTGGCCGGAAACAGCGCTTCCCTTCCTTGTTGGCGATAACCTTTATTTTCACACCCTGCAAAAGGATGTGCTGACAAAACAGAAAACCTGGCTGCTTGCGGGAGCGCCCTTTTATAAAAGAACGCCGGGGAAAAACACCACAGACCTGGACGGGATCCTCGCCTATAACAGCGCCTACCTGTTTACACCGGAAGGCGGTATCGGCGGCCGCTATGACAAGCAGCACCTCGTGCCGTTCGGCGAGTATGTTCCCTTCAGCCGCTACCTGCCCCTTCCCGGGCCGCTCGTGGAGAGTATCGGCAATTTCAGTGTCGGCGCACCGGTCAGCCCCCTGTCTTGCCAGGGTGCGGCAATTGGTGTATTAATCTGCTTTGAAAGCATTTTCCCGGCCCTGGCCAGGGACTGGGCCGACCGCGGCGCCAATTTGCTCGTCAATATCACCAACGATGCCTGGTTCGGCGCTTCCAGCGCGCCCTGGCAGCATTTGTCCATGGCCGTGTTCAGGGCGGTTGAAAACAGGAGAAGCCTGGCGCGTGCGGCAAATACCGGTGTGAGTGCGTTTATTACCCCCCTGGGAAAAATCCAGGGTGCATCGCCGCTGTTTCAGCCGTTTTACCGAGTGGAAGATGTTGCCCTGCTGCAGGAAAAAACTTTTTTTACCGCCTTTGGCCATTATTTCGGGCTGCTGTGCCTGCTGGGCAGCATCCCCGCTATTCTACTCTGCCGCGGACGGCAGCGGCAGAGATGATGCATTGCTTTAACGAGATGATTATAATTACTATTTTACCGGAGGAAACAAGCGCATGTCAGCAGAACTGAAACAGAAACTGCAGGATTTAAAGGGCCGCATCCTGGCCCTGAAGGAGCATCTTTGAGGTAGACAGCAAGAGGGGGCAGCTCGCCGGACTTGAAAAGCAGATAATGGCTCCCGGCTTCTGGGATGATGCCGCCGCCGCCAGGAAGATCCAGATGGAAAGGGGCAGGATCCAGGAGGCGATAACTTCCTGGGAAGCATGCTCCCAGATCTGGGAGGATGCTTCCCTGCTGCTGGAAATGGCCCTGGAGGAGGGCGATGAGGCCACGGTCCGCGAGGTCACGGAGACCCTGGAAAAGCTGGAAGCCCGGGTGGACGAATTTGAGCTGGAATGCATGTTTTCCGGCGAACATGACGAGAACAACGTGCTATTGACCATCCATGCCGGGGCGGGCGGGACCGAGGCCCAGGATTGGGCGGATATGCTCCTGCGGATGTACCTCAGGTGGATCGAGGAAAAGGGCTTCAGCGCCGATGTTCTTGACTATCAGCCCGGTGACGAGGCCGGGGTCAAGGGGGTTACCATCCTGATCAAGGGCCATTACGCCTATGGCTATTTGCGCTCCGAGATGGGCATCCACCGGCTGGTGCGCATCTCGCCCTTTGATGCCGGCGGCCGCCGCCACACCTCCTTTGCCTCGGTGTTTGTCTTTCCGGAGCTTGATGATGCCATTGATATCGACATCAACGAAAAGGACCTGCGCATTGACACCTACAGGGCCAGCGGCGCCGGGGGGCAGCATGTCAACAAGACCAGCTCCGCGGTAAGGATAACCCATCTGCCCACCGGGATTGTCGTCCAGTGCCAGAATGAGCGCTCCCAGCACCGCAACAAGGACATGGCGTTCAAAATGCTTCGGGCCCGTCTTTACGACAGGGAAAAGGAACTCCAGGCCAAGGAGCAGCAGGATCTGCAAGGCGAGAAAAAGGAAATCGGCTGGGGCAGCCAGATCCGTTCTTACGTCCTGCAGCCCTACAGGATGGTAAAGGACCACCGAACGAGCTGCGAGATCGGCAACGTCGACTCCGTTCTCGACGGCAATCTCGACCCCTTTATCAAGGCGTACCTTCTCTGGCAGCGGTAAAAGCCCCAGTGGAAGCGATGAAGAAGGAAAGCGGCAGAAGCGATGCGACCGCCTGCGTCAAGTGCGGCACCTGCAACACGCTGTGCCCGGTTTACGGGGTGACAGGCAACGAGGCACACACGCCCCGCGGCAAGCAGCACCTGGTTTCCAGGACAGAAAAGCACACAATTTCAGCGCACTACGGAGATATCTTTTCCAGATGCCTTCTGTGCGGCGCCTGCCGTGATGCGTGCCCCCGGGGCCTCGATACCCCGGAACTGGTTGTTGAAGCCCGTTCGGGGCTGCCGAAACTGGCGAAGGGATCGCTGCTGAAATACGTGAGCCGCAAGGCCCTTGTCCGCCCCACTCTTCTGGCGGGGCTGGCCCGGCTCGGTTCAGCTGCAGCCAGGCTGGGCGAACTGCTGCCGGCAGAAAGCGGCCTGCGCCTGCGGCTGGAAGGTTTTACCGGCGAAATCCTGGAGCCGCCGCCGGCGGGCTATGCTGCCGGGCTGCGGGCAAAAGCGGCTGCGAGGGACGACCGCCAGGCGAGCGGCCCGGAACCGGAAACCGCCTATTTCATAGGCTGTCTCGCTAATCATCTGCAGCCGGAAATTGCCGGGGCGACACAGTCTCTTGTCGTTGCGGCAACGGGTGCGGAAGCCGAGGTGCCCCTGGAGCAGACATGCTGCGGCATGGCGGCGGTGGCCGCCGGCAGGGTTGACGAGGCGCGGGACCTGGCCCGGAAGAATATCGCTGCCTTTGAAAACAACGGCTTGCCAATCCTGGCCTCCTGTTCCTCCTGCTATTATCAGCTGATGTCCTATCGAACGCTTCTGGCCGACGACCCCGATTGGCGGCAACGGGCGGTCCGTTTTGCCGGAAGGGTTCGGGAGTTTTCCTCCTTTTTCCTGGAGAGGTTTTCCGCCGACAGGGGGCAGCTGCTGCAGGCTGCGGCGGGCGAAAGGGTCTTCTATCATGACCCGTGCCATCTCCGCTTTACGCACCGCATCACGCGGGAACCCCGGGAGCTTCTCAGGCTGCTGCCTTCCCTCGAACTGGAGGAGCTGCCGGCCGGCCCCCGCTGTTGCGGCCAGGGAGGTCTCTTCCAGTTGGCGCACCCGGACCTGGCCCTGCAGGTTCGGCAGAAGCTTCTTGACGAGTTCGGCGAACTGGCAGCACAGACAGTGCTGACCTCCTGCTCCGGCTGCCTGCTGCAGTGGAAGCAAGGGTTGGCCGCCTGCTCCGGCTCCGGGCGGGCCGAGCACCTCGCGGTTTTTCTGGCAAAACATCTTCACTAAAGTTGCAGAAAGACTTGTCCTTGCCTGCGGCTGATGGTAAAAGAGAGCGCATGGCGGCAACTGGTGCGGCCTGCCGCCTTTTTAACCATTATTCATTAGGCAGACGCTTCTTATGGGACGGACAATCCGGGAAGAGATGGAGGAGAACGAGGGGAGAATTCTTTCTCCCCACGCCTGTCTCAGCAGAAAGAGCCGGGGCCGGCTGCGGCCCGAACCGGAGTGCGATATCAGGGTGGCCTTTCAGCGGGACCGCGACCGGATTATCCACTGCAAGGCCTTCCGGCGGCTGAAATACAAGACCCAGGTGTTTCTGGCACCGGCCGGAGATCATTACCGTACCCGTTTGACCCACGTGTTCGAAGTATCGCAGATCGCCCGGACGGTGGCGGTCGCTCTGAAGCTCAACGGCCACCTGACCGAGGCCATTGCCCTGGGCCATGACCTGGGGCATACCCCTTTCGGCCATGCGGGCGAATCTGTTTTAAACGAACTGCATCCCGGCGGCTTTCGGCATTTTGAACAGAGCCTCCGGGTTGTCGATGTCCTGGAGAACGGCGGCCAGGGCCTCAACCTGAACTATGAGGTCCGGGACGGCATCGGCATGCACTCCAAGGGCAGGAATGATATCCTGCCGAAGGATATATCCGAGCTGCCAGCAACCCTGGAGGGAAGGGTTGTGCGGGTCGCCGACATCATTGCCTATGTCAACCATGACCTCGATGACGCAGTCCGGGCGGGGATTATCCGGGAGAGCGACCTGCCCCCCTATGTCTATGAAAAGCTCGGCCGGACCCACTCGCAGAGAATCAACACCATGGTGCGGGATATTATCTATACAACCCTGGATCAGGGAGGTACCCGCCTCAGCATGAGCCCGGAGATCATCGGGCTTATCTCCGACCTGCGCGGCTTTCTTTACGAAAACGTCTATGAGACGCACCGGGTGCACGACGACTTTATCAAGGCGATGAAGGTCGTGCGCGAGCTGTACCTCTATTTTTATGAAAACGGCCTGCCCGGCGATATGGCGGACCCGGATGTCGACACCCGGGGGGACCACCGGGCCGTCTGTGATTTTGTCGCCGGCATGACAGACCGTTTTGCCCTGGACCTGTATCAGGAGATATTTCTGCCGAAGCCCTGGGCCGTGATTTAGCACTCGCGGTGCATGGGGCACCCGTTAAATTTTTATCGAACCTGTAAGACCATGGAAAAAAAATCTGGCCCACAGGCCCCCGGTCTGGAACTCGCAAAAGCCTACGAGTTTTCCAGCGTAGAGAAGAAGTGGTATGCCTCCTGGCAGGAGGAGAAAAAGTTTCAGGCCACGATGGACGGGGACAAGTCGTCATTCTCCATCGTGATCCCGCCTCCCAATGTCACCGGCGTCCTGCATGTCGGCCATGCTTTAAACAATACCCTGCAGGATGTCCTCGTCCGCTTCAAGAGGATGCAGGGTTTTAACACCCTGTGGCTTCCGGGTACCGACCATGCGGGCATCGCGACCCAGAACGTCGTCGAGCGACAGCTGGCTGCCGAGAACATCAACCGCCATGACATCGGCCGCCGAAAGTTCATCGAACGGGTCTGGGAGTGGAAGGAAGAGTCCGGCGGCCAGATCATCAACCAGCTGAAGCGGCTCGGCTGCTCCTGCGACTGGGACCGGGAGCGTTTTACCATGGACGAGGGGCTCTCCCGCGCCGTTCGCGAGGTTTTTACCCGGCTCTACGACGAGGGGCTGATCTACCGGGGTGACTATATCATCAACTGGTGTCCCCGCTGCCATACGGCCCTGGCCGACCTGGAGGTGGAGCACGAGCCGACGGACGGCAAGCTGTACCATATCCGCTACCCGTTTACCGCTGGCGGCGGCTACATGGTCGTGGCCACCACCCGGCCGGAAACGATGCTGGGCGACACCGCGGTTGCCGCCCATCCCTCGGATGAGCGCTATAACGGCTTACCGGAAAAGGCGGTGGAGCTTCCCCTGACAGGGCGCACCATCCCCATTGTCTTTGATGCCCATGTCGACAAGGAGTTCGGCACCGGCGCCCTGAAGGTGACCCCGGCCCATGACCTCAACGATTTTGAGATCGCCCGGCGGCATGATTTGCCGTCCCTGACGGTGATGGACGAGAGCGGCACGATGAACGAGGCGGCCGGCGCCTATGCTGGCCTGGACCGGTTTGCCTGCCGCCGGCAAGTGGTGGAGGAGCTTGACAGGCAGGGGCTTTTGGAAAAGGTCGAACCCTACCAGCACGGTGTCGGACACTGCTACCGCTGCCATACCGTGGTGGAGCCGAGCCTGTCCAAGCAGTGGTTCGTGTCGGTCAAGCCCCTGGCCGAAAAGGCGATACAGGCGGTGCAGGAGGGAAGGACAAGGATCTATCCCAAGACCTGGGAAAACACCTTCTATGACTGGATGTACAACATCCGAGACTGGTGCATATCGCGCCAGATCTGGTGGGGCCATCAGATCCCGGCCTGGACCTGCGAAACGTGCGGCGAACTGGTTGTCAGCAGCACCGATCCCGACGTCTGCCCCAAATGCGGCAGCGCGGATTTGGTCCAGGAAACCGACGTGCTCGATACCTGGTTCAGCTCGGCCCTCTGGCCCTTCTCAACCCTGGGGTGGCCCGATGACACCAGGGAACTCGCCTTTTTCTACCCGACCTCCGTGCTCATCACCAGCTTTGACATTCTCTTTTTCTGGGTGGCGCGCATGATGATGATGGGGATTCACTTCATGGGGGAAACCCCTTTCAGGGATGTTTACCTCCATGCCCTGGTACGTGATGCCGAGGGCCAGAAGATGAGCAAGTCGAAGGGCAACGTCATGGATCCGCTCCTCATCATGGATCGCTACGGAACCGACGCCCTCCGTTTCACCATGACAGCCTTCGCCGCCCAGGGCAGGGACATACGGCTTTCCGAGGACAGGATAGAGGGCTATCGCCACTTTATCAATAAGATCTGGAACGCGGTGCGTTTCGCCCTGCTGCATATCGACGCAAACCGGCCCGCTGCAGTTGCCGATATCAGGCCGGAAGAGCTTGGCCTTCAGCACCGGTGGATACTGAGCCGGACCAACAGGGCCATCGGCGAGGTGTACCGAGGCTTCAACGAGTACCGCTTCAACGATGCCGCCCATGCCCTGTACCAGTTCATCTGGCACGAGTTCTGCGACTGGTACCTGGAGTGGATCAAGGGCGACCTCTACGGCGACGACCTGCAGGAAAAAACCACCGGCCGCGAAGTCCTCTTCACGGTCCTGGAAATCATCATAAAGTTGCTGCACCCCATCACGCCCTTTGTCACCGAGGAGATCTGGGCCGCTCTTCCCGGAGACAGAGAGAGCATCATGACCGAATCATTCCCGCAAGAGACCCCGGCATGGGACAACCCGGAGGCCGAAACGGGCGCCGCTCTCTTCATGGGTGTAGTAACCGGTCTGCGCAATATCAGGAGCGAGACCGGCATCCACCCCTCGGCCCGCGTCAGGGCCACGGTGATCTGTCCCGATGCAGCCAAGGGCGAGCTCCTGCGGCAGAACTCCCAGGCGATCCTGGCCCTGGCGCGGGTGGAGTATCTGGAGATTCTGGCGGAAGGCAGCCGGCCCCGGGGAGCGGCCTCGTACATCTTCAACGAGATCGAGATTTTTGTGCCGCTGGCCGGCCTGGTTGACGTTGCCCAGGAACTGGCCAAGCTGGAAAAGGAGCTGGACAAGGTGTCCCGCCAGCTGGGCAAGGTGGAGGCAAAGCTTGCCAACGGTAAATTTCTGGCCAATGCGCCAACAGAGGTGGTGGACGGTGAAAAGGAAAAACAGCAAACCCTGCACGCCAAGCGTGCCAAGGTCATGGAGAGCATGGAGCGGCTGCAGCAGCTCTAGGCACGGCAGGCAAGGGGTTGCCCCGGCCCGTGGGATATCATGGATGCAAACGTACTGAAAAAGGCCATAGAAAAATTTCTGCACGAGGACATCGGCAGCGGCGATATCACGAGCGAAGCGATCATCCCGCCGGAGCAGACGGGCAAGGCGGAGTTTGTCGCCAAGGGAACCTTTGTTGTCTGCGGCATGGACAGTGTCGCGCCGGCTGTTTTCACGGCCCAGAACCCGGCGATTACCATCATCCATGCCGAAAAGGACGGGGCTGAGGCCTCTCCCGGCGACATCCTCCTGCAGGCAACGGGACCGGTGCTCGACCTTTTGAAGGCTGAACGGGTGGCACTCAACCTGGTGCAGCGCCTCTCCGGCATTGCCACCCTGACCGCCAGGTTTGTCGACAGGGTCAAGCCCCTGCCGGTGAAAATTCTCGACACCCGGAAAACAACGCCGGGGCTTCGCATGCTGGAAAAATACGCGGTGCGGGCAGGCGGGGGGCACAACCACCGCTTCAACCTCTCAGACGGTGTTCTGATCAAGGACAACCATATAGAGGCGTCCGGTTCCATCCAGAAAGCCGTCTCCCTTGTGCGGGGCAAGATCCCCCATACCATGAAGATCGAGGTCGAGGCCTCGAGTATGGGGGAGGTGCGGGAGTGCCTTGCCAGCTGCGTCGACATCATCATGCTGGACAACATGGACCCGGTCACCATGCGGGAAGCCGTAAAGCTGGCGGGCGGCCGGGCCCTGCTCGAGGCCTCGGGCGGCGTTACCCTGGACAATGTCCGGCAGGTGGCGGAAACCGGGGTGGACTATATTTCCATCGGAGCGCTGACCCACTCGGCTCCTGCTTGTGATATCAGCATGCGGCTGCTGGGCGTCTGAGAACAGGGTGGCGGCAGGAGGGAGGCAGGAAGTAAAAAAGGGGTTGGCTTGAGAGGCCAACCCCTTTTGGATATTCATGGAGGCGGCGACCGGATTTGAACCGGTGAATAACGGTTTTGCAGACCGCTGCCTTAGCCGCTTGGCTACGCCGCCATGGTGAAACCATAGCATGATTTCACAAAGCGGTCATCATAACCATAGAAATATTTTTTTGACAAGGGGAATTTGTCAACAGTCCGTCTGACAAAACGATATTGCCATGATGAGCATCAAGCAGCTGGCCCGCAAAAACAGGGAAAGGCTCCGGGAAATGGAGGAATTGCTCGGCTGCCGGTTCAGCGATCCGCTCCTGCTGCAGCAGGCCCTGGTCCACAGCTCGTTCAGCTTTGAACAGCTCGACGACGGGCTGAACAACGAGACCCTGGAGTTTCTCGGGGATGCGGTCCTTGACCTGGCAGTCAGCGACATGCTGTTTCGCATGTATCCCTCCTTGCGGGAGGGCGAAATGACAAAAATACGGGCCGAGCTGGTGCGGGAGGCCTCCCTTGCCAAGGTGGCCGGGGAGGTAGGAGTTGGGGACCACCTCATGTTCGGCAGGGGTGAAGAAAGTTCCGGCGGCCGGCAAAAGCCCTCCATCCTCGCCGCTGCCCTGGAGGCCATTATCGGCGCCATATACATGGACCGGGGCTTTGCCGGGGCGCTTCACTTTATCCGGGAGCACTTTGCGGAGCTGCTTCCCCCGGAAAAGGGCAAAATGGTGGTTGAAAATGCGAAGAGCCACCTCCAGGAATTCCTTCAGGAGCATTTCAGCCAGGCACCGAGCTACCACCTCGATGCCGAAGAAGGGCCGGACCACGCCAAGACCTTTACCGTGACGGTACGCTTCATGGAAGAAATTTTAGGAACGGGCTCCGGCAGCAGCAAGAAGGCGGCGGAACAGCAGGCCGCGGCCCAAGCCCTGGCAGACCGGGATGCGTGGCAGGAAAAACTGGCAAAACAAGGCGGTTCCCCGGACAAATAACAAACTGAAGTCTCTTTTTCGCACCGAACAGGACCAGCCGGCATGACACCGCTTGTTATCCCGATATTCATCGCGCACCAGGGGTGCCCCCACCGCTGCATTTTCTGTGACCAGTTCACGATTAGCGGCAGTGCCGGAAGTGGCGGGCTCTCTCCTTCGCGGCTGGAGGTCAGCAGGATCATCGAGTTGTGGCTGGACCGCCCGGGCCGGCAAAGGAAAAGCGGTGTGCAGGTTGCCTTTTACGGGGGAAGCTTTACCGGGTTACATCGCCGCCGCCAGGAAGAGCTGCTGGACGCTGTCCAACCCTATATCAGAGAGGGGCGGGTCGACTCGGTGAGGATCTCCACCCGGCCGGACTACATCGACCCCGCTGTTCTTTCCCTGCTGCGGGAGTACTCTGTCAACATTGTCGAGCTCGGCATCCAGTCGCTGGACCAGGAAGTCCTGGAGTTAAGCCGCCGGGGCCACACGGCGCAACAGGCGGAGGAGGCAATCAGCCTCCTGCGGCAAAAGGGCTTTACGGTCGGGGCCCAGGTCATGTGCGGTCTGCCGGGCGACACGACGGCAAAGGCCATGCAAACGGCAGAGAAGGTGGCAGCGCTTACGCCCGATTTTGTCAGGATATATCCTGCCCTGGTACTCCGGGAAAGCGGTCTGGAATCCATGTTCCGGCGCGGGACGTACCGGCCGCTGTCACTATTCAGGGCGGTTGCTCTCTGCAGCAGGATGAAAATCGTGTTTGACCGGCACCGCATCCGGGTGGTGCGCATGGGACTGCAGCCCTCACGGGAGCTTGAGGAAAAGGTGGTGGCCGGACCCTATCACCCGGCGTTCGGGGAACTGGTCCTGTCGCGGCACCTTTTTAAACAGGCGAGGAAGGTGCTGCGCCGGCGCGAACCGGAACAGAAGCTGCGTCTTGGTATCGCAGCGGCGGACGAGTCGGCCTTCCGGGGCCGCAACAATGGCAGCATGAAAAAACTGGCCGGTCTCGGACTGCTGAACGGGGTTGAACTGGTCTTTGACCGGAAGCAGCAAAGGGGCCAGCTGCAAACAGTTACTCTATCATCTTGATATTGCACATTAAATGCTTACAGTGACAAACCTTGACATACGCTACGGGGAAAAGCATCTCTTCAATGATGTATCGGCCAGGATCAACGACAGGGACCATATCGGCCTGGTGGGGGTCAATGGCGCCGGTAAGTCGACCCTGCTGAAGATCATCAGCGGCATAACCGAAACCGACCCCGGAGTTGTCAGGCGGCCGAAACGGTTCAGCGTCGCCTACCTGCCGCAGGAGGCGACAGCCCTCGATACGGGACGGACCATCTACCACGAGGCGGAAAGTGCCTTTGCCGGGGTCCTGGCTCTGCAGGAGGAGTTGGACGAGGTTAACAGGCAGCTGGCAATAACCGGCCCGAGCGACAAAGGTTTTGAAAAACTTCTGAAAAAACAGGCCGAACTGCAGCACCGGCTGGAAAGAGTTGATATCTTCAGGGTCCGGGCCGAGACGGAAAAGGTTCTCATGGGGCTGGGATTTGGTGTGGAAGATTTTGACCGTCCCAGCAGTTCCCTGAGCGGCGGCTGGCTCATGCGGCTGATGCTTGCCAGGCTGCTCCTGGCCCGGCCTGACCTGCTCCTCTTGGACGAGCCGACCAACCACCTTGACCTGGATTCCCTCACCTGGCTGGAGAATTTCCTGCTGACCTACAACGGTGGCCTGGTGATTATCTCCCATGACCGCACCTTTCTTGACCGGGTGACATCCATCACCTGGGAACTCAGTCTCGGGCGTCTCACCGCCTTCAGGGGGAATTACTCGAAGTACGTGGCGGACAAGGATATCCGTCTGCAGGTGGAAAGGGCGGCCTACGCCAACCAGCAGGCCCAGATCCGGCAGACCATGCGATTCGTCCAGCGGTTCAGGGCCAAGTCCACCAAGGCAAAGCAGGTGCAGAGCCGCCTTCGGCAGCTGTCCCGCATGGAGCGCATCGAGCTGGCCGAAGCCGAGCAGGAGGTGGCGTTTCATTTTCCGCCGGCAGCGCCGAGCGGCCGCCATGTCCTCGATGTTCAGTCCCTCGGCAAGACGTATGACGGAAAACAGGTTTTTTCCGGCGTGTCGTTTCAGCTGCAGCGGGGTGACAAGATTGCGGTGGTGGGAGTTAACGGCGCCGGCAAGTCAACGCTTATGAAGATACTTGCAGGCCTTGTAACGCCGGAAGCCGGCAAAATAAAGCCCGGCCACAATGTCAGGATTTCCTACTTCGGCCAGCACCAGGCCCAGGAACTCCCGGAGGGACTTACCGCACTCCAGACCCTGGCGGCCGTGGCGGGCGACATGACCATGACCCAGATCCGGAGTCTGCTTGGCGCCTTTCTCTTCAGGGGGGAAGAGGTGGAAAAGAAGGTCGACGTTCTGTCCGGCGGCGAGAAAAGCCGCCTGGCGCTGGCAAAGATGATTGTCCAGCCTGCCAACCTCCTCATTCTGGACGAGCCGACAAATCACCTGGACATGAGTTCCCAGGAGGTTCTCCAGGAAGCCCTCGCCCAATACGACGGCACCATAATCATCGTGTCGCACAACCGGCACTTTGTAAACCGCTTTATCAACAAGGTCCTGGAGATAAAAAACGGGACTGCCAGCCTCTACGAAGGCAACATCGAAGACTACCTGTACACTCTCGGCAAATTGGCGGAGCGGGCGCCAGCAGCCCCCGAAGAGCCATCTGCCGAGGCGAAAAACGGGGAGGAAGTCCCGGCGAAGCTGCGGGGAAAGGCGGCCCGGCAGGAACAGGCAAAAGCGCGGCAGGAGAAAAGCAGAAGGCTGATGCCCCTGAAAAAGGAGGCGGAACAGGCAGAAGAGACGATCGAGAAACTGGAAGCGCGGAAAAGGGAGTTGGAACAACTCATGGCTGACCCGAAGTTTTACCAGGACCAGGAGAAGTTTGCCGAGTCGAGCCGGGAGTACAGCGCGGTGGAGCGGCGGCTGGGGCGCCTGTTCGAGCAGTGGGAGGAAGTCCAGGCCCGGATAGAGGAACTGGAGTGACAGGCCCGTGTGTTAATCCCGTAAAGACCTGTTTGCCAGGCAGAGCCTACTTGAGACTTTTTTGCCTTTATGAAATGTGCCCTCTATTGATATGCCATGAAAAATAAAACAGAAGAGCACTCCCGGCCCATTTACTGGGAACCCCGGTGGGACAGGGTGGACACCGTCCTGCTGGACATGGACGGCACCCTGCTGGACAAGCATTTTGACGACTACTTCTGGGAGCATTATGTCCCCGGGGTTTTTGCGGCAAAAAACGGTTTAACGCCGCTGCAAGCCCGCAAGGAGCTGCTGGCCCGCTACCAGAGCATGGAGGGCACCCTGGAGTGGACAGACCTGGACTACTGGTCGGAGAAGCTTGGCCTGGATATCCCTGCCCTGAAGCTCAAGGTCGATCACCTTATCCAGGTGCACCCATACGTGATAGACTTTCTGCAGTTCTGCAGAGGCATCGGCAAGGAGGTGCACCTGGTGACGAACGCCCACAGCAAAACCCTCGACATCAAGATGCGCCGAACCGATATCGGCTCCTATTTTGACCGGATTGTCTGTTCCGGTGATATCGGCCTGCCGAAGGAGGATCCCCTTTTTTGGGACAGACTTGAGGAACTGCTAGGCTTTGACAGAAAGCGGACCCTCCTGGCCGACGACAACGAGAATGTCCTCCAGGCAGCCGCAACCTACGGCATGGGAGTCCTTATCTTTGTCAGCAGGCCGAGCAGTCGGGCCGGGGTGCTTTACTCGAAACAGTTTGCCTCCATCGTCTACTTCAACGAGTTGATCGTCTGAAAAATCACCGGACCAATTGATTTGATGCACAGTGCTGCATAGAATAGCAAGAACAGAAAAGCGGGGGAGGTCGATTTCAGGCTGCAGCGCATCCAGGTACCCTCTCGCCCTCTTTCTTTTTTCAAAGGCAGCCTCACTGTTCACAGGCCAGTGTATGCCGGACGGAACTGAGGGCTTACCACACCAATATCCATATTTTCAGGAGAAAGACAGATGACGCCAGATGAAATGCGCCGGAAGGCAGAGGATCTTTTTATCAGAAAATTTCACTGAAGCCAGGCCGTCCTTGCCGTGTGCCAGGAAAAAACAGGCTTGGTTGACGAGGCAGTTATCAAGGCGGTCGGCGCTTTCGGCGGCGGTATTGCCAGTTCGGGGGGCGTTTGCGGCATACTGCTGGGAGGAATCGCGATGATTTCAAGCATCTACAGCCGGGGTAGTCTGGCGGAAAAGGAAAACCCCCGCATCTGGGGCGCCGGCAACAAGTTTCTGAAGAAATTCGAGGAACTGAGCAGTCCCTACGGCAGCATGAATTGCCGGGACATTGCCGGGGTGGACTGGAAAGATCGGGCTGCGGTCAAGGAGTACTACAACAACCCGGAAAGCAGACGTAAAATCTGTGTTGAACTCGTCGGGGAAGCCGCCTTTATCCTGGGGGAACTCCTGGAGCAGGAAGAGGTGTGGCGCCGGGAACAGAAGTAGGCTTTTGGCAGCCGCCCGGGTATGGCATAAAAGGTTTCAAGGGAAAAGACCGGCAACTGTCTGAAGTCGGAAGTGCTTATAAGTCTTGTCATTCGCAATCCCTCTCCGTGAGCTCGCCGCCTTTTTCGCCCTGCAGGAAAAAAACATGGTAGGTCACCCGGCAGGAGCCGTATGTCGCGGTAAACCACCGGTCAAGCCGTGACACCCTGGCAGGGGTCAGGCGCTGCGGCACCGCCTGCGGCCACCCTGCCGTTCCGGTTTTCTGGATATGGCGGAGGAGGTCGCGCACTGACTGATATTTTCTCTCCAGGCGCTCTTCCGTCAGAATAGCGCCGGAAAAATGGGCCTGAAGTGCTTTCGCCAGCCTCTTGCGCGGCAGAAAGGACCTGGCCGCAAGGGAATCTGCCGTGGCATGCAGGGCAGCCAGCCCCTGTCCCAGTTCCTGCAAACTCTCCGGCCCGAAGATGGAGCAGGCTATTGTCCCGCCGGGGACAAGGACGCGGGCAATGTTGCCCAGGGCCCTGTCCAGATCGGCAAACCACTGCAGGGAGCCGTTGGACGTTACCAGGTCAAAGGATTCTCCCGGCGCATCCTGCAGGAATTTTTCCCCCTCGACGCAGAGAAACACGATATTCGGGTTCTCCAGCTTGGCCCTGGCCCTTTCGACCATTTCCGGAGAAAAGTCGATGGCCGTTATCCGTGCTGCGGGAAAACGGGTTGCCAGCAGTTCGGTAAAATTCCCTGTGCCGCAGCCAATCTCCAGGATGGTTCTGACCTGCCGAATTCCTCTCTCCGGCTTGATCTGCAGTGCCAGCTTCTGGGCCACTTCTTTCTGGATCACGGCATAGGAATCGTATGATGCCGCCGCCCTGGAAAACCTGGCCTGGATCGCCTTCTTTTTTGTTTCCTGCTGATAAAAGGAATCCGGGTGGGAAAAGAGAAAATGGCCCGCCGTGTCAATGACCTTCCGGGCAGCGCCCGGCAGGACTGCCATCTCTTGCACCGGGGCGATGATGTCCTGCCGGCCGTGGACCAGCCTTGTCGGGATGGCGGGAGGAGTTGCCGGGGGCTGAAATGTTTCGAGAAAGGCAAGACCGCGCGCAAGCCGGCCGCTGTTTTTCTCCAGGTCTCCAAGATAGAGAGGCTGGAGGCTGGCGCAGAAGTTTCGGTAGGTCTCTCTGCTGCCCAGAAAACACTTCCGGTAAAAGGTTTTCATGAAGGCCTCCGGGGCGCGGCTGAATTCTTCCCTTATCGCCTGTATCTCTTTCCGGGGCCAGCAACGGCGGAGGGAAACGAGGAGCAGCGAGGAGAACGGTTCCGGGTGCCTCGCGGTGAAATCAAGGCCCAGCATGGCACCCATGGACCAGCCGACCAGCCGTACTTTTCCGGCGTTTTCCCCCGCAAGCAACTGCAGCAGATCATCCTCGATGATTGCCGGGTCCAGCGGGGTTTCCGGAAAGATCCAGTCCGGCGCGGGCTTCAGCAGGCTCAGCACCCGGCCGTCAAAACCCCAGCCCGGCAGAAAGAGAGTCGGTCTTTCTGCGGTATGCAGCATTGCGCTATTGTGAAATATATGGGACATGGGGGCACTCTATAGCGGATATGGCGCAAACAGGCAATAGCCGGCAGGAGAAAACTGTTACAGCTTATGGCGGCGCAGTTCTTCTGCCAGGATTGCGGCGCACCGTTTCAAATCCTCCTCCCGGTGGTGGTTCGTTATGGAGAAGCGGAGGCGGGCGGTGCCTTCCGGCACAGTCGGCGGCCGGACTGCCTTGAGATAGATTCCGCGGCGGCGGAGCTCTGCAGCCGCAGCAAGGGCCTTGGCGCTGTCGCCTATCATGACGGGAATAATCTGGGAGGGGCCGAAATCGTCTTTCAGGCCGTTTTTACGCAGCTGTTTTTTGAAAAAGGCCACCTTTGCCAGCAGGTCGAGGCGATGCTGCACTTCTGACCCGACGAGGTAGAGGGAGGCGAGGGAGGCTCCGATAACGGCCGGCGGCAGCGCCGTGGAGTAAATGAAGGTGCGGGCCCTGTTGACAAGGTAATCAACCATCTCCCGCGAGGCCGCCGCATAGGCGCCATAGCTTCCCAGGGCCTTGCCGAATGTGCCCATGGCGATGTCGACCCCGTCGCTGACCCCGTCCTCCTCGATGATGCCGGCGCCGTTCTCGCCGTAAATGCCGGTGGCGTGAGCCTCGTCAACCATGAGAAAGAAGCCGAACCGTTTTTTCAGCTTCACCAGTTCCACGAGAGGGCAGCGGTCGCCATCCATGGAGTAGATGGACTCGACAACGAGAAGGCAGCTGTTGTACTGGCTTCTTTTTTCCTGCAGGATCTGCTCGAGATGGTTCAGGTCGTTGTGGCGAAACCTTATGGTCCTTGCGCCGGAAAGTAGGCAGCCATCGTAGATGCTTGCGTGGTTCAGCCGGTCGGTGACGATGAGATCGCCCCGGCCGGCCAGGGCCGGGATAATGCCGGTATTGGCCAGGTAGCCGCTGCCGAAAAGCAGGGCCGCCTCCGTCGACTTGAACCGGGCAATTTCCTGCTCCAGGAGGTGGTTGATTTCCAGGTCGCCGCTCATGAGACGGGCAGCCCCGGCCCCGGCCCCGAACATTTCCAGGTACTTTCTGGCGGCGCCGATGACCTCGGGATGTTCCGCCAGGCCGAGGTAGTCGTTGGACGAAAAGTCGAGCAATTTTTCCCCGGAATCCAGGGGTCTGACCCAGCCGTGCCCGAGGCGGACCAGGGGTGCCAGGGTGCGGAGAGTGCCGGTCTGCCGGCGCTCCAGGAGAAACTTCCGTATCCGTTCCATTAAACCCCCTCCCGGTTGCATGCCCCGGGCTACTTCTTCAGCCCGAAAATGCCCCCCTTCTGTGTCCCGGCAAAACTCGGGCCGCCTGACTTTCTCTTGCCGCCGCGGCGTTTTCTCGCAGGTTTGTACCTTGCCTTCGGGGGAGGCTGTGAAATGATTGCCGCCGTAATATGCGCCGGCATTTGTTTGCCGGTGGTGGCCTCTGTGAAAATGCGAAAAAACAGGTCGCACTCCTGATAGTAGCTTTTCCGTTTCAGCCACCTGGGCCACTTGTTCTCCCGGGAAAAACGGATAAACTGCGGCAGGGTGACAAGCTGCAGCGCGATGTTTTCCCGGTGGGACCGCTTGATGCTCATGGGGCCAAGGAGTTCATCGAGGCGGCTCCGGAGGGTGTTCAGGAAGCGGTGGAATTCCGGCCCCTTATAGGTTTTTTCCAGGAGTTTGTACTCTGTCATTGCCCAGGGCAGCAGGAGCAGGGCGAAGAGAACCTGGTCCGGCAGCACCCCTCCGCCGGAATGCAGCCTGTCGACTACCGCCTGGAGGGCAAGAAGCAGACGGAGTTTTTCCGGGCCGTCCTCTCCTTCAAGAACCGGTCGGTAAAAGGGAAAAAGGACGTAAAGAATGCCGGAATCAATGGCAAGCTGCATCCAGGCCCTGCAGACCGAACCGTGCAGGTCCTTCAGCAGTTCATCGCGGATGCGGGAAATGGGGCAGAGTGTCAGCTTTTCCCTGTGGTCGATGATGGCCTGCCAGGTGGCGGGTTCGATGGCGAAGTTGTTGCGCGCTCCATGACGGATGACCCGCAACATCCTGGCCGGGTCGCGCTGCACCCGTTTCCCCGGTTCACCGATAAAGCGGATAATGCCGCGCTCCATGTCCCTGACCCCGCCTGTATAGTCGATGATGGAGCTGTTTTCTATCTCGTAGAAGAGGCCGTTGATGGTCAAGTCGCGGCGGAAGGCGTCATCGGAAGGGGAACCGTAGGTGTTGTTGGCTGCCAGGACCCTTTCGCCGCCGTTGAGATCGAACTCGCTGCGGCAGCGGAAGGTGGAAACCTCGATAATCTTGTTGCCCGGGAAAAAGACCTGCACCAGACGGAAGCGCCTGCCGATGAGGCGGCTGTTCCTGAAAAGCTTGCGAAGCTGCCCCGGGCGTGCATCGGTGCTGATGTCAAAATCCTTCGGTGTTTTGCCGAGGTAAAGATCCCGGACACCGCCGCCGACAAGGTAGGCGACATGACCGGCATCGCGCAACCGGTGGAGAACCTTCAGGGCCTCCCGGTCAATGCGTTTCTTTGTTATGGGGTGGTCCGGCGGGAGAATTATACGGGGGTCCGCAGCTTGGGCATCAACGGTGGCTGCAGGCGGCCGGTCAGTTGGGATGAGCATTCTTATGCAGAGTATTTCGGTTCAGGAGGCAGCGGGTTCCCGGTAAACAGACTCGGCCTGGCTGACAAACATGTCAAAGATATCTTTGACGCTGAGTATCTCCTTCATCCGGTAGACATTCTCGCCGGAAAACACCAGGCCCTCTTCAATATTGCCGTCTTTTGCCTTAATCAGCCTTTCGGAGATGCAGTAGAAGTGGTCGCATTTTTTCAAGCACTTGTATTTGCACTCCTTGGTTTTCATTTCCTCGCCCGCCTCCATCTGTTCGACGAAGGGTGTCCTGATCGCCCTGCCGGGCAGGCCGACCGGTGAACGGATAAGGGTGACGTCCTCTTTCCTGGCATTGAGGTAGGCCTGCTTGAACGCGTCGGATACGGAGCACTCCTTTGACAGGACAAAGCGAGAGGCAACCTGGACGCCGTCGGCGCCGAACTTGTCCATCATCTCCGCCATGTCGTAGCCGTCGGTGATGCCGCCCGCGGCGATCAGAGGGACCTTTTTCACCACCGTGCGGATTTTGGGAAAGAGATCGCGCAGGGCAATATCGGTTCCCAGGTGGCCGCCCGCCTCCTTGGCCTCGACAATAATGGCGGCGGCCCCGAGTTTTTCCGCCAGCCTGGCAAAGGCAGGCGAAGAGACAATGGAGACGATGGGGGTGTTCGATTCCCTGCCGACCTTGAAGATATCCCTTGAAAAGCCGGCCCCGGTGATAATCATGTCGACGCCGCCTTCAATGGAGGCCTTCACCAGGTTGTAGAAGTTTTTCATGGCGAACATGATGTTCACCGCCACAATCCCCTTTGTCGCCTTCTTGGCCTTGACAATGTCCGCCTTGAGTTCGTCGGGCGGGATGGAGGAGCCGCCGATGGTGCCGATGCCGCCGCAGTCGGCCACGGGTATTGCCAGGGCGGAAGTGGAAACCCTGATGGACATCCCTCCCTGGATAAGGGGAATCGGGGCGGTAAAGGGGCCAATGGTGAGGGGTGGTAATTTCATGCTATCAGGAGATTCTGCAATGTTCTTCAGCAGGGCAAACCCCCAGGTATGGGGGCTCCTGCTGTCCTTTGTGTATTAACAGCTCGATTCTTCAGACAAAAACAATGCCTGCCGTGCGGCAATAATGCACGACTATGCCCCGCTTCACTCCCTTTGTCAAGTCAAAGCATGGCGGGAGGGGCGACATTGCTTGACTTTTTAACGACGGTGCGGGTAAAGTGGTCCGTTTATTTTCCCATATTAATACATTTCTACCGCAATGAGGAGTAAATTTTGAGTATCAGGGCTTTGAAAGGCTTTAAGGATATCCTGCCGGATGAGGTCGTTTTGT
>JAFDCC010000003.1 GCA_019312985.1 Deltaproteobacteria bacterium | reverse complement strand
CCACAGGGAGTACGGCCTGCGCGACTACCTGCGCGCCGTGGTCTTCAACGAGGACATGCGCTGCCGCCTCTGCTACGAGATGCGGCTGCGCGCTGCCGCCGAACAGGCAAAAAAAACAGGGGCCGACGCCTTCAGCACCACCCTTCTCTACAGCCGCTACCAGAACCACGAGCTGATCCGGCGCCGGGCCGAAGAGCTTGGTGCCGAGTACAACATTCCCTTCTATTACCATGATTTCCGGACCGGTTGGCAGGAGGGCATTGACCTGGCAAAAGAAATGGACCTTTACCGCCAGTCATACTGCGGCTGCATTTACAGCGAGCAGGAGCGCTACGACAAGCGGTGCCGCAAGAAAAAAAAGAAGGCTGGCTGATTCTGCTTCACAGCAGGTTGATGTGGTCGATCTTGATGCAGCGGTCCATGATGACGGCCAGGCCCGCCGCCTCCGCCCGTGCCGCGGCCTCGTGGTTCACTATACCCTGCTGCATCCAGATGAAGCGGGCCCCGACAGCAATGGCATCCTCGACAACGGGGAGCGCCGCAGCCGGGTTGCGGAAAATGTTGACAAGGTCCACCTGCGCCGGGACGACCCGCAGGTTCGGGTAGCAGGCTTGGCCCAGGATTTCATCCTGGCCGGGATTGACCGGTATTACCCTGTAGCCGGCGGCCAGCAGGTAGCGCGCCACCCGGTGGCTTGGCCGCCCCGGCTTGGGGGAAAGGCCGACCACCGCGATTGTTGCCGCCTCCCGCAGGATCCGGCGGATTAAATCGATTTCTTCGCTGGCAGGGATCACAGGCAGAACTCAGGCTTGTTTTTGAGGTAGGCGAGAAAGTGGCTGCTGTCGAGTTCCTCGCCGCAGACCCTTTGGAGCAGATCGGCCGGGGGATAGAGACCGCCGAAGCGGTAGATCTTTTCCGTCAGCCACCGGCGTATCTTTTCCAGGTTCCCCTGCTGCAGGGTCTCGGTCCAGGCGGGATCAAAGGCGCGGTAGGCTTGCCAGATCTGGGCCGCGGCAAGATTGCCGATGGTATAGGTGGGAAAGTAGCCGAAGCTGCCGTGGGCCCAGTGGATGTCCTGCAGAACGCCGTTGGCGTCGGAGTCGACCCGGACCCCGAGGCAGTTTTTGTATTTATCGTTCCACAGTCCCGGGAGTTCGGCCGCCTCGAGGGTGCCGCCCAAAAGCTCCTTTTCCAGTTCAAAGCGGACGAGGACGTGAAGGTTGTAGCTGACCTCGTCCGCCTCCACCCGGATCATACCCGGCTCCACCCGGTTGATGGCCCGGACAAAGTCATCCAGCCCGACATCCTTGAACTGCACCGGAAAAAACTCCTGCAGCAGGGGGTAGTAGCGCTGCCAGAAGGGACGGCTGCGGCCGATGATATTTTCCCAGAGGCGCGACTGCGACTCGTGGATGCCGAGGGAAACACCCTCGTCCAGGGGTGAGTCCGCCAACTCTGCCGCGATGTTCTGCTCGTAGAGGGCGTGGCCGCCCTCGTGCAGACCGCTGAAGATGAATTCCAGCGAGTCGGGGCGGAAACGGTTCGTCACCCTGCGGTCCCGGTGTCCGAGGCTCGTGGTGAAAGGGTGGGCCGAGACGTCCTGCCTGCCGTTGTTGAAATCGTAGCCGATCTCTTTCAGCAGCGTTTCCGAAAAGCGGACCTGGTCGTGGCGTGGCATCGGGGCGAGGTCTGCAAGGAGGTCGCGCTTTTCCACCGCAGAAGCCGTCTGCTGCAGCAGGGGAGCCAGTTCATCCCGCAGGCCGGCAAAAAGGGGGTCAAGCAACCGGGTGGTGAGCCCCTCTTCGTACAGGTCAAGAAGGGCGTCGTACGGGTGGTCCGTATAACCCAGGAAGCCGGCCTTCTCCCGGCACATGGCAATGATCTGCTCCAGCAGTGGAAGAAACAGGCCGAAGTCGTTTTCCTTTCTGGCCCTGACCCAGACAGGCAGAGCGCGGGAGGTCAAACGGGCAAAGGCGGCGACAAATTTTTCCGGCATTCGGGTATTTCGGTCGTGCTCCCGCTGCATCACGCGGACAAGGGCCCGGTCCCGGGCTGAAGCTTTGCCGGAGCTTTCGGCTGCCTCCAGCAGCAAATTTCCGAGGACGGGATCGCAGATCTTTTGGTGGATGATGCAGCTCAGGGTCGCCACCTGGGCTCCCCGCCCCTCTGCCCCGCCCGAAGGCATCATGACCTCCTGGTCCCACTGGAGCAGCGCCATGATGTTATTGAGGTGTGTCAGCTCAGCTGCCCGGTGGTGCAGCCTGTTTATTGCGTGCAATGATTTTTTCTTCATCGGATTAAAAAAAATTTTGTTATATTCCCCTGTTGTGGTAGCTTATGCTTTTTTTCGCTTCTATCGAAGCGCAATGACTATTTGAACAGGGAAAGGACCGGGCGGCAACATGTATTTTCAAGATATCATCATGGAACTGAACAGTTTCTGGGCGGAGCAGGGCTGCGTCATCCAGCAGCCGTATGACATGGAGGTGGGGGCCGGAACCTTTCATCCCGCCACCCTGCTGCGCGCTCTCGGGCCGGAGCCGTGGAAGGCCGCCTACGTGCAGCCATCGCGGCGGCCCACCGATGGCCGCTACGGGGAAAACCCCAACCGGCTGCAGCATTATTACCAGTACCAGGTGGTAATCAAGCCGTCGCCCCTCGAGATCCAGGACATGTACCTCGAGAGCCTGAAGCGTTTCGGCCTCAACCTGCTGGAGCATGATATCCGTTTTGTCGAGGACGACTGGGAGTCGCCTACCCTCGGGGCCTGGGGCCTTGGCTGGGAGGTGTGGCTCGACGGCATGGAAATCACCCAGTTCACCTACTTTCAGCAGGCTGGCAGCCTTGATTTGCACCCGGTCACCGTGGAGATAACCTACGGCCTCGAACGCATCGCCATGTACCTGCAGAAGGTCGAGAACGTCTACCATCTGGCCTGGAACGGCGAAGTGTCCTATGGCGAGATTTTCCACCAGGCGGAGGTTGAGTTTTCAACCTTCAATTTCGAGGAGGCCAACGTCGAGGCCCTGATCGGATTTTTTGACACCTATGAGGCGGAGGCACACAAGCT
>JAFDCC010000002.1 GCA_019312985.1 Deltaproteobacteria bacterium | reverse complement strand
CGGTGGGGAACATGGAAAACACGGGCCAGCATGTTGTTGAAACCGGTTGCCAGGATATAATCATCCGCCGCGAACCTGTCTGAAGGGTTATAGCTGCGGTTCTGGAAACAATGACACGAGACTCCGTTTTGGCCAGATGCGGGATCAGGCTGTATCCCAAGAAGCAGAAAAGGGATCACCATTGCAGGGAGTACTCTTGCCGGCACCATTATCATAATGAGTCTTCCGGGGAGCCCGGCCAACCGGTTGAGCCTGACAAAATATTGGCTGAAAGAGGAGCGGCGCAGGCTCATTCTATGCTGTCCCGGGGTTCTGTTACGTCCCTGTCAAGGTTATCCTTTGACTGAAACACCGGCAGGGAAAGGTTCCAGCGTATAGCTGCAATGCGGATCGTCACCGTGGCCAGGGCAGCGAGGAGAAGTGAGGCGGCCGGGGGCACTTCCAGGCGGTGCATGACAACATAGGCCAGTGAGCCGCACAGGGCTGCAGTGGCATAGATTTCCCGCCGCAGGACAAGCGGCACCTCGGCTGAGAGAATATCCCTTATCATTCCGCCCGCAACACCGGTCATGACGCCCATTACCATGGCAACACTGGCTGAACCGGTGACAGCAATCGTTTTTGCCGTTCCAATGGCCATGAAGACTGCCAGGCCAAGGGCATCGGAGAGGAGGAGGCCGCGCCACGGGATGGAGATGACCCGGACGGCAACAAAGGTGAACAGGGAGGAAAGAACGGCGACCAGGAGGTATACCGGGTTTTCAACCCAGAAAACCGGTCCGGCATCAAGCAGCGCATCACGCAGGGTCCCGCCGCCAAGGGCCGTTGTCAGCCCCAGGACAATGACGCCGAAGACGTCCATGCGTTTCCTGCCGGCAGCCAGGGAGCCGGAGACAGCAAACACGGCTACACCAAAGAGGTCGAGACAGTAGAGTATCAGTGCCGGGTCGACCTTTTCCATATCGTGCTGTGACCTTTACCTGCGCTGAGGGTTAGCTGCCGTGCTTTCGCCTGGCAGTAACAGTTTCCCCGCCTATTCCCCAGTTGTCCGTTTGTACCTCATCGATAACGACAATCGTTGTTGCCGGGTTCTTGCCGAGAACGTCCCGCAGCAGGTTGGTGACACCCTGTATTAATGCGGCCTTTTTTGCAGGGGTGACATCCTCATCGGCGGTGATTTTGATGTTGACATACGGCATTCAGTTTTCCTCGTCTTCAGTTTCTTTAAAGCCCCAGTAAGGGAAGTCCAGCCGGTAGCGGCCGATAAGTCCCGGGCTGTGTTCCCGGCTGGCCACAAGCCACAGCGCATTGGTCCGTTCCTCTCCCATGGCTGTATCGGTCGGCTGCCACTCGGGGAGAAAAACCATGGCATTGTCGGCGGTGTACTCGATGTCACTGGAGTCCTTGAAAAGGCCCATGTGCGGCACCCCGTCGTAGCGCCCGCCTTCCTGGCGGGTCAGCTCCGAGATGACGAGGAATCCGACGTTAAGCGTATCGCGGATGGATTCCAGTTCGCGCAGCCAGGCATTGATCCCGGTCCTGCGTTCGGCAAAATCCTTGAAGGGCAGCTTGTGGAGGCTGTCGATGACGATAAGGATGTCGTCCCGCCTCGTCTCGTGCCGGAGGAAATCGACGTGGCGCCGCATGGCGTCGGGGTTTATCCGCCGATCGTTGACAACCCGGAAGAACCCCAGGAGATTCTGCATTTTGATGTGGGCCGCCGCTAGAGAGTTTTTTTGCTTCTCTTCCAGGCTCGCCGAAGAAAAGCTGGGCACCGGTACCCTGCTGAGGCGGGCCAGAGTCCGCTGGTATATCTTCTGGGTGCCGTTTTCAAAGTCATAGTAGAGGACGCCGGTTTTTTTGCGGGCCGTTTCCGTGGCGAGCTGGATGGCGAAACAGGATTTCCCCGCCTTGGGGGGACCGCCGAGGATATTGATGCCATAAATGCCGCCAACGGCCTTGTCGTACCCCGGCATGTCTGTCCGGAGGGCCTGGTAGCTTTCAGAGCGTTGCCGTTCCATGTTTTCGAGGAAAACCCCGTATTCATGGGCGGGGGAGGGGAAAGGCGAAAAGGCCCTGGCGCTGTTGACCAGCCTTGAGACCTCTTCCCTGAAGTTCTCCGGGCCTTCCGCGGCAAGTTGCGCAAGGTTGAAGCCCCTTTTCTTTTGGGGCGGCCACTGGAGAAGCCTTACCTTGAACCCTGCTTTTCCGGCAAAAACCCGGGCCGTTTCGTGGGATTCCGGCGAATGGTCCATGGCAATGAAGAGGGTACGGACATACTGAAACCGCTTGACCGGGATGGCGTTGAGGTCTGCGGCCCGGGGCACGGCAATGCCGGGAAAGCCGAGTTCGCGCAGGCACAGGAGGTTGCGTTCGCCCTCGACGATGAACATGGCGCCATCCTCGCAGCAGTCGATGTCGCCTTCGTTAAAAATCCGCGGCGGGCTGGCGGCTGTTGCCTTGTCGCCGTGCCAGAACTCCTCGCTTTCATTGTCCGGCATGATGCAGTGCGCTGTATAGCAGTTGCCGTTCAGGGCGAAATAGGGATAGACAATGTAGCGGCCGTTATAGCCGATCTGCAGTTCCGCCAGCGTGTCCGGGCCGATTCCCCTCCCGGCAAAGTAGTCGAGGATGGCAGGCGTCAGGTTGTCCCGGTATTTCCGGATGTCCCGGTTAATGGTGGCGGCCGGGAATTCCACTGTCCCGGCAGAGGGCTCCCGGTCCGGGTCATAGCCGGGTACGGCGGCAGGGTCGATGCCGCTCAGCCGGGCGAAATGGGGCGCAAAGCCGCCGGGGGCGCAGCGGTTGCGGCAGCGGAAGTAGCCGGCGAAATAGCTTCTTGCCCCAAGGTACGCCACGAGGGAGCCCCCATCCCTGGACGCGCTTTCCCGGCAAAAGGGGCACGGGGCCTGCAGCATGGTGTTTTGGATAACCGCGCCGGGAAGGTGTTCTGTATAAAAACCTGCCAGTTTTTCATCCAGTTCCATGGCGTATCCTGCCCGTTGTTTTGTTTGTCTGCAGAAAGGGTGTCAATGGCTCCCGGACAACACAGCCGCGGGATTTTCGTAATATTTACCACAGAAGGGTAAAAGCTTCCTTACATTTTACTCCCGCCCGTAGCTGTTGCAGGATGAAAACCGGTGCCGGGTTCAGAGGTAAGGTGAAAAAAGGCGGAAAAAGCGGTTGCGCAGCTTGACGGCGAGGCCCCTGGCAGCGATTTCGTCCAGGTCCAACTGCCGGGCCCTTTCTTTTTTTTCCTGGAGCACCGCCTCGACCTCCCGGGCCAACTGCCCGTCATAGCACTCGACATTGAACTCAAAGTTCAGGGCAAGACTCCTGGAATCCCAGTTGGCGGAACCGAGGAGCACCCAGGCACGGTCGACCAGCATGATTTTCGAGTGGTCAAAGGGCGGCCGGGTTAAAAATATGCAACAGCCCTCCTGCAGCAGATCCTCCAAACCGGCTTCGGAAGCCCACTTCACCATCCTGAGGTTGGAGACAGCGGGCAGGAAGATATCTATTGCCACGCCCCGGAGCGCTGCGATGCGTAAGGCCGCGACAAGTTCGGAGTCGGGCAGGAAGTACGGGGTCACGATGCTGATCGATTCCCGGGCCGAGGCCAGGGCGGCGAGGATAACCATGCGCAGCTTGTCAAAATCTTCGTCCGGCCCGTCGGAAATGCCGCGCGCCACTCCTTCACCCCGGGCGGCTATGTGAGGAAACCATCTGTCCCCCTGCAGCATCTCACCGGTGGTAAAGGCCCAGTCCTCGGCAAAGGTGCGCTGCAGCTCCGCAGTTACCGGTCCCTCTATGAGAAAGTGGAGGTCCTGGACCGGGTGGGGCGGATTGTCGCCGAGACAGTTGTCGGCGCGGATGTTCATCCCGCCGGTAAAACCGGTTTTGCCGTCAATCACCAAAATTTTGCGGTGATTACGAAGGTTCAGGTACCGAACCCCCCAGGGAACCATGGTCTTCATGAATTCTGCCGCTTTAATCCCGTCGCGGCGAAGTTTCCGGGTAACCGGCGGGAAAGAGTAGCGGGCCCCAACCCCGTCTATGAGCACCCTGGCCTCCACCCCCCGCTTCACCGCATCCCGCAGGGCTTTTCGGAACCTGCACCCCCAGGCGTCATTTTCGAAGATGTAGCTGCAGAGGGAAATGGAGTGCTGCGCCGACCCAATGGCCGAAAGCATGCACGGGTAAGCCTGGTCGCCGTTTATCAGCACCGTCACCCGGTTGCCTCGCATGAGCGGCTGGCGCGTCAGCTTCTCTGTCATGCGGCTCAGTTGCACCAGGCTGCCGCTGCCGCCGGCCTGCTCGATAAAAGGTGGGGATACGGCCGCCTGCCTTTCCGGCAACGGCACATCCTGCTTGCCGGCAAATCGGGTCCGGGCGCGCCGCCGGATGCGGTTCACGCCGAAAATCCAGTAGAGGCAGACCCCCAGCACGGGGGCAAACCAGACTAGGCCGAGCCAGCCCGCCGCCGCCCTGGGGTTCTGCTTTTTGTAGAGAATATGAACGGCGGTTGCCAGCGTTGCCCCAAATACCGCGGCTGTAACGAGGTGGGGCCAGATGCTGCGGATAAATTCGTCGGGCTGCATGGCTCAATGGTCTATGTTGAGCACCCCGTTGAGGTGATCAATTTCATGTTCGATCAGGGCCGCGTCGTCATTCCTGGCAACGAGGATTTTCTTCCTGTTCTCAAGGGTTGTGTAGCGCACCCTGACATAGGCGGAACGGGAGATAACCGTTTCCCCCTCGTTTTCGACAGACAGGCAGTCATCCCTGTCCAAATAGGTACCTTTTCTTTCCAGGATGACGGGGTTGATCATCACGTGTATCGTACCGCGCAGGCCGCAGGCAATGAGCCTTTTTGATATGCCGACCTGTGGCGCTGCAAGGCCCCGCGGCATTTCCCTTCTTGTAAAGAAGTCGACCAGGGCCCGGTACCGCAGCGTTGCGACAAGGGCATCGCCCAACGAAACGAGAGAATTGTCTATATGAACCACAGGTGCCGCCACCCGGCGGAGGGTTGCCTCGGGGTGCTGCAGCACAGGCAGCACCGGTGTATTTTTTTTATAAAGCAGAGCTATTGCTGCAATCCCAGCTCCAATGAGAGCGGCAGAAAGGCAGAGCAGGGAAAATTCTTTTTTGCTGAGCACGTTACTTTTCCTCTGTTACAGGTTTTCTGCCGCTGTCTCAGGCGCCGGGGGGCCTTCCTGTTCCCTGCCCTTTTCCTCTTCGAGGATCTCCTTCATGTCGAGGGCATGGTCAAAGTTGCTTATCAGCGCCTGGGAAAGAAGCAGGTCCTTCAGGCTGAATATCTGCAGCCGGCAGCCCTGGGTAAAAAGCCGGTTCACCAGGAGCATTGATGAGATCTCCAGCTTCTTTATCCTCCCTTCGGCCACCGCCTGCAGCGTTTCACTGATGCAGAGTTTGTCAGCCGCCTCGACCTTGACAAAAAGCTTCAGCAGGTGCTGGTACTGCGCTTCCCGGCTTTCCATTTTCCGGATTGCGTCCATCTCCCGGTAGAGGCCGGCAAGCCGCTGGCGGAACAGAGCCAGCTGGCTGTCGAGATATGTATTGTCCGCCGCCTCGAACTCGTCGAAATCATGGCGTATTCCCTTGAAATTCTTAATGGAATTCATGATGTTGCGGGAGGCGTATACCATGCGCTCCAGTTCCTTGGCCTCCCCCTCCTCCAGCTTCTGGCTCTGGAGCCTCGAGTAGTAGGCAAAGATCTCTGCATGCAGCAGCTTGATGTCTTCATAGAGTCTTTCAAGGGAAACCGTTTTCCCGATTTTTTTCAGCAGCTCCGGTGTTTCGGCGAATGATACCTGCGGCTCGATATGCAGCAGGCGTGAGCCGTAGAGCTGGCACTGCTGCAGCAGGTGGAGAATTTCCTGGCGCAGGGCCGAGGCGGCGGCTTCGATCACCTCGGCGGGGGTGTTGTTGATATACCGGGTCAAGAGCAGCTTGCGGTCCGGGAAGAGCCGGTAGAGCTGCTGCGTCAGCAGGCCGATGAAGGGAAGGAAAAGCAGGACCCCCATGAGGTTGAAGAGGGTGTGGAACAGGGCCAGCCCCATGACGCCGTTGCTGGGGATATCGACGATCTGGACGATGAGCCAGACCAAGATGCTGATGCTGAAATAGGCGGCCACTCCGGTGACGACGTTGAAGACAAGGTGGCTGAAGGCCACCCTTTTCTTGGCCGGGATGCCGCCGAGGGAGCCGAGGATGATGGTAATCGTGGTTCCGACGTTGGCGCCGATCACCATGGCCACGCCGATATCAAAGGTGATCAGGCCGCTGTTCAGGGCGGTGAGGACAACGGCAATGCTGGCGGAGCTGCTCTGCATGACTGCCGTCAGCAGGGTGCCGGCAAGCAGGTAAATCCAGAGGCCGTAGGTAGGCACCATGGACAGGTCGAAGTTCCGGCCGATGCTTTCAACGCTGCCCTTCATGTAGTCGAGCCCCAGGAAGAGAAAGCCGAAGCCGATAAGGAGCCGGCCGGCATGGTGCTTCCTGGTAGAGGGGGCAAAGAAAATGAGGCCGATGCCCCCGAGGCCGATCAGGGGGAGGGCAAAGCTTTCAATTTTGAGCTTGAAGCCGAGAATGGCGACAATCCAGATGGTCAGGGTGGTGCCGATGTTGGAGCCCATGACGACGCCGATGGCATTCTGCATGCTCATGACGCCGGCGCCGACAAAGGCGAGGACCATGAGGGAGACGGCGGAACTGCTCTGCAAAAGAGCGGTGACGAGGGTGCCGCTGCCGATGGCCCGCAGACGGCCGTGGGTGTGAAGGCGGATCATGCGGCGGAAGCTTTTGCCCGACAGGACCTTGACCCCTTCTTCCAGCATGAACATGCCGACGAGGAAGATCCCCAGCCCGGCTGCCAGTTTCCAGGGATCGAAGGTTTCGCTCATCTGTCGGCGTCTTCCTCCTCCCGGCAGGGATAAGCTTCCCGCAGGGCAAGAATCACGAGGTAGGCGGCGAGGTCATGCAGCCTTGTCCTATTGGCCTCAATGTAGGCGGTGACGTCGCGGATGACCCGGGCGGTGGTGATGCCGGGAGGAAGGCAGAACATGGCAACGGGGAACGATTCCACCCTCGCCGCCACCGTGTGGAAATCAATTATACCGGCTATGAACCCGGCACAGACACCGAACCGGTGCTCGTCGTATTCCCCGGTTTTTTCCAGGCCCTGAACCGCATGGGTACAGGCCTCATAGATGTCGCTGCCGCTAAAGACATAACTGGCAGGCCCGGCACTTGCGCTGGAACCGAGCAGTGCCAGGAGAACCGCAAGCAGTACGGAAAGCTTCTTCATGCCATTCCTCCTGGAACATTGCGTCCCGGGCAGGTTCAAACAGAATGCCGGGACCGTTCAGGCAAAACTCTATTCCACAACAGGGAATGGGGTCAAATGTATTTATTTTTTTTGATTGCTTTCCCTGTCATTTTTTTCAGAAAAAAACGTTGTTTTTCAAGCGCTGCATGGCCCAAAATAAGAGGCTAACCTGTTATTTATACTAATATTATTTCTCCTTGTCTATCCGTTTTCCGCCGGGTAAGTGGAAGGAAAAGAACCATTGCACGAGAACGAAGCGGAATATTCACCATTTCAGCAGGGAGGGATGCACCATGAAGAAACATCTGAACGCAAGTCTGGCAGCCGGGCTGATTCTCCTGGCAACCGGCGGCCTTTCCCGGGCAACGGGCCTGGTCCTTACCGGCGTTATTGACGGCCCCCTGACAGGCGGGACGCCGAAGGCGGTGGAGCTGTATGCTGCCAGCGATATCCCGGACCTCAGTATCTACGGCCTGGGGGTTGCCAATAACGGCGGCGGGTCTGACGGCATTGAATTTACCTTTTCGCCCAGGTCCGTTTCCCGTGGGGATTTTCTCTATCTTGCCTCTGACGGGGTGGGGTTCAGCAGCTTTTTCGGCTTTGCCCCTGATGCAGTCAGCTCAGCCTTGAATTTCAACGGCGATGATGCTGTCGAGCTCTTCAGGGCCGGCGCCCCCGTCGATGTTTTCGGCAATATAGCAGCCGACGGCACCGGGCAGGCCTGGGAGTACCTTGACGGCTGGGCCTACCGGAACAATCTGGCAGGTCAGGAAACTGCGTCATTTCTGCTGCCGGACTGGTATTTCAGCGGCATAAACGTTCTCGACGGGGAATCCGCCAACCTGACTGCCGCTGTCCCGTTTCCGGCCGGGACATTTGCCGCCGGCCCGCCCTCCGATCCGGTGCCTATTCCGGAGCCGGGAACGATTCTTCTCTTGGGCTCCGGCCTCGGGGTCCTGGCAGGCAGGTGCCGGCTTCAAGGGGACAGGAAAATTTCTCCCCGGTTGCAGGAAAGTAAAAAAAGAAAAAACTGGCGGGCAGCCAGGAATTCTTTTCGATCATGATTTCTCGGTGAAAAATTTGTGGTGAATGTCACCATGAAGAAATTGTTTCAAATTCTGCGCTGCTGAATATTGCGAAACCATGGAAATTCAGCAAGTTAAACGAACAAGGCAACAGTGGCCTTATGGGGTGTCCCATGGCCCGAATGGTCCTGCCCGAGGCCGCCGAGTTGTAAAAATGAAAAAACAGCTTACTGTTTTCTCGAAATACTCCGGGAGGACCCATGCAGCAGCTGAAAGAATACATGATATCCGAAGAGCCGTTTTACCTGCCCCAGGAAGACGAGCTCGCCATTGCCGCGGCCGCCTACGACCACATGATCCCCCTGCTCCTGAAGGGGCCGACCGGCTGCGGCAAGACACGCTTCATGCAGCACCTGGCCTGGAAGCTCCAGCGCCCCCTGGTGACCGTCTCCTGCCATGACGATCTCTCGACGAGCGACCTGGTCGGCCGCTACCTTGTCAAGGGGGGAGAGGCTGTCTGGGGTGACGGGCCGCTGACCATGGCGGTGCGGCATGGCGCCATCTGCTACCTCGATGAAATCGTCGAGGCCCGCAAGGACACGACGGTGGTGATCCATCCCCTGGCGGATGACCGGCGTGAACTGCCCCTGGAAAAACTGGGAGAGCTTCTCCACGCCCCGCCTGAATTCATGCTGGCAATTTCCTACAACCCCGGCTATCAAAGCGTTCTCAAGGACCTCAAGCAGTCGACCCGGCAGCGCTTCATCTCGCTGGAATTCGATTATCCCGGGCCGGAACTGGAAGCGGAGATCGTTCGGCATGAGTCCGGTGTCGACAAAGAAACCGCCGCGGCTCTTGTCCGTCTGGGCGCCATGACGCGCAACCTCAAGGACGCAGGGCTGCCCGAGGGCGCGAGCACCCGGCTGCTGATCCACGCCGGCAAGCTCATGGGGAGCGGCATGGACAGGCGGCGCGCCTGCCGGGCCAGAGCGCGGACGAGTCGCGCGTGGGGTTCGTCGATCCCGAGGGCAACGTGCTG
>JAFDCC010000001.1 GCA_019312985.1 Deltaproteobacteria bacterium | reverse complement strand
TGAGGCCGCCCCGGAAGAGGCTGCCGCAGAGGCCGCGCCCGAAGCAGAGGCAGAGGCTGCACCGGAAGAGGCCGCCGAAGAGGCTGCCCCGGAAGCAGAGGCTGAGGCTGACGAGGCAGAGAAGGAATAGCAGCAGCTATATACTGCAGGATATGTATGCACTCCTAGTGCTAGTTTGTAAACGGCTGCTGCATGCATGATCGTGAAGGCCGGGATTGCACGCCATGAGCTCATTTCGCCAGAAACACCCGATTCTGCTTGGACTTTTCATACTGGCAGGGATATTCCTCCTTTTTCTGGGGGGAATATCCCTGCTTGTTTCCTCGCTCATCTCCAGCAGTCTCAAAACCGACATCTTCACGAAAGAAGAGGGCGTCGGCATCATAGAGCTCAAGGGCCTGATCGTTTCCCCCGAGCAGACCCTCAGGCACCTGGGAGAATTCAGGAACGATCCCGACGTCAAATCCATAGTCCTGCGCATTGAAACCCCGGGCGGCGCCGTCGGTGCCTCCCAGGAGATTTACGAGGAAGTTAAGAGGACCAACACCGTAAAACCGGTGGTAGCGTCAATGGGTTCCATGGGAACGTCCGGCGGCTACTATGCCGCCCTGGGCGCGGAGAGCATTATTGCAAACCCAGGGACCATGACCGGCAGTATAGGGGTCATTGTCAAGTTTCCCAACCTTGCGGGACTCTATGAGAAGATCGGCTACGAGAGCGAGGTGGTAAAAAGCGGGCCCCTCAAGGATATCGGGGCGAGCGACCGGGCCTTGAGCGAGGAAGAACGGCAGTTGATGCAGGAACTCATCGACAATGTCTACGGCCAGTTTGTTCAGGACGTCGCGGCGGCCCGGTCTCTTCCGGAGGAAACGGTTCGGGAGAAGGCGGACGGCAGGATCTACACCGGCCAACAGGCCCTGGCAATAGGCCTTATTGACCGTTTGGGAAACTTCACCGACGCGATAAGCCTTGCCGCCGAACTGGGCGGGCTGGAGACAGATGATCCCCCGCTGATCTATCCGAAACCGGAGAGAAAATTCTCGCTGTTCCATCTTTTAACAGGGGCGGAACAGTCACTTGTTGAGGGCCTGGTGCCCCTGCACCCCGTCCTTTCCTACGAGTGGGCCGGCGGCCGCTAGTTTTCCCGGCACTCCTTTTCCTTGCCCGTTCAACTCCGCCTCGGCGCTGCCGGCGGGAAACCCTTACCTGCTTTATTGAGGCATACCATGTTAAAACGTGATCTGATTGAAAAAACCACTGAAAACCTGGACGGCTACCTGAAAAAAGACTTAAGCAGAGCCGTTGATATAATTATTGAGGCCATGACCGAATCGCTTGACCGGGGCAACCGGGTTGAGATTCGCGGTTTCGGCAGTTTTTCCGTGCGGAAGCGGCAGGCGCGGCAGACAAAAAACCCGAAAACGGGCCAGGTCATGGATATCCCCCCCCGCAAGACCGTTCACTTTGCCATGAGCAAGTCGCTCAAACAAGCCCTTATTGATAAAAAATAACGGCTTTGGCGGATGCCGCCGGGCGGGATCAGGCATAGAACAGGCTGATATCGCCCTTCCCCTGCCTGAGAATTTCAGGATCATTACCGGAAAAATCAATAACTGTTGACGGGTCCGGGTACACCATCCCCCCGTCGATAACAACGTCAACCACATTTCCCAGAAGCCCCTCGAACTCATACGCTTCGGACAGCGGCTGGTCTTCATCGAGAATCGCGCTGGTGGTGAGGATCGGATTGCCCAGGGCCGCGATAAGCTCTATACATATATTGTTTGCCGGCACCCTGATGCCGACTGTCTTCTGCTTCGTGATCATTATCCTGGGGACAATCTTGGCTGCGGGAAGAACGAAGGTAAAGGGACCGGGCAGTGCCTTGCGCATGATCCGGTATGCCATGTTGGAAACATGGGCATAGTCGCTGACATTCCGCAGACTCGAGCACATGAAGCTGAAGGGTTTGTGCATGGGCCGTTTCTTTATCTGGAAGACCTTCTTGACCGCTTTCTGGTTGAAAATGTCGCAGCCGATCCCGTACACTGTGTCCGTCGGATAGCAGATGACGCCGCCGTTGCGGAGTTTGTCAGCAATCTGTCGAATGCTCCGGGGCTGCGGATTGTCCGGGTTGACTGGGATAAGCATGCGTTTTCCGTGATTGAGATATTTTGTCTAAGCGGGGGCCGGCCTGCTGCAGCCGCAGGATTTCGTCGAAGTTCCCTGCATCCCGGCGCCCCTTCACATCGCAGGCACAGCACCTGGCCGCATCGTGATTTGCGGAATGCCGACAAACTTAAACCATTCAGGGTTGCGAAGCAATGACAATTCCCCCGCAAATCGGTGCCGGCGTCGATCTTGGCTCCCATACCTTCCGGCTTCTGGTGGCAGAGTGGCGCGACGGCAAACTTACTGTCCTGGCCAAAAAGATGGCAACCGTCGGTCTGGGCCGCGGCCTGGAAGAGGGGGACGTGCTGCAGGAGGAGTCCATGCAGCAGGGGCTTGCCGCCCTGCGGAGCTTCCGCCGGACACTGGACCACTGCCGCCCTCCCAATTTGCGCGTCTGCGGCACCGAGGCCCTGCGCCGGGCGAAAAACAGCCGCCCCTTTCTCGAAGAGGCCGGAATGCTCCTGGGACAGCCGGTCGAGATCATCAGCGGCGTTGAGGAGGCCCGCCTGAGTCTTGCCGGAGCCCTGGCCGGCTGGCCGAATCCGCTGCCGGGCCCGCTGCTGCTGGCCGACGTCGGCGGCGGCTCCACCGAGCTGATATTGTTTGATCCGGCAGCAGAAGTGATACGGGCTGCAAGCGTCGACCTCGGGGCTGTCACCCTGACCGGCAGATTTCCGGCCGACAGCTGCCCCGATGCGGCAGGCCTGGATAACATCATTACAAAGGCTCTGGCCGATGCGTTGCAAAAGCTGCACCCCCTGCCGCCGCAGCCCCTTTCTGTTATCGGCTCTGGCGGCAGTGCAACGAGCATGGTTGCCCTCGCCCTCAACCTGGCCGTCTATGACGAATCACTGGTGCACGGTTTTGCCCTGGAAGCTTCGGTAATGGAACAACTCTGGCGCACCCTGGCAGTACTGAAGGTTGCAGAGCGCAATGCGCTGCCCTGCCTTGGCGAGAGAAGGGGCGAGATCCTGCCCGCCGGCATCCGGATATACCTGGCGCTCCTGCGACTCCTGCGGCAGGAGAAAATGCGGGTCAGCGACACCGGTCTCCTGGAAGGTATCATGCGCAGCAGTCTTCCCGGCTGCAAACATGAACCCTTTCCCCGCTGTTTCCCCTGTTAAATATACCCCTCCGGCAGGAAAAGGGCTTTGCAATTCCACGGGTATTTTTGTATAAGTGTTTCCCAACCGGGAAACTGCTCTTTCAGAATCAGTGCACCGCTACCCTGCCTGCTGCCGAATGGTTCCACCCTGCAGCGGAGCGGCAGCCTACAAATACAACTTTCAGGGTGCAAGAACGCGACAGAAACACACCCACCACCTCTCAAGGAGCCTGCCCATGCTATCCGACGTCATTGAACCGGCCTATACTTTTGATGATCTTCTGCTGCTTCCGGCCAATTCCACGGTGATCCCATCCGAGGTTGACGTAGCCACCCGCCTTACCAGAAAGATAAGCCTCAACATCCCCCTGGTCAGCGCGGCGATGGATACGGTGACAGAGTACCGCACGGCGATCACCATGGCGAGGGAGGGCGGCATCGGCATTATCCACAAGAACATGACCATTGACGAGCAGGCCCGGCAGGTTGAAAAGGTGAAAAAATCGGAATCCGGAATGATCATTGACCCGGTGACGGTTACCGAGGAGCAGCGCATTTCGGAAGTCCAGGCCATGATGGCCAACTACAAGATTTCAGGCGTACCGGTTCTTCGCGGCAGAAAACTGGCCGGCATCGTCACCAACCGCGACCTCCGCTTTGTCACCGACCCCACCCTTAAAGTCAAAGACGTCATGACCAGCAGGAACCTGGTGACCGCCAAGGTGGGGATCACCCTGGAGGAATCGAAAGCCCTCCTGCACGAGCATCGCATTGAAAAACTGCTTGTTGTCGACGACGAGGGAAACCTGAAGGGACTGATCACCATAAAGGACATTGAAAAGATCAAGAAGTACCCCAACTCCGCCAAGGACGACAAGGGCAGGCTCATGGTCGGCGCTGCCCTGGGAGTCGGTACCGACTACCTCGCCTGCGCCGAAAAACTTATCAGCCACGGGGTAGACGTCGTTGTTTTCGACTCGGCCCACGGTCATTCGCACAACATTGTCAAAGCCGTCGAAATCCTGACAAAGACCTATCCCGACCTCGAGGTCATCGCCGGTAACGTCGCCACGGCGGAAGGCACCGAGGCGCTCATCAAGGCGGGCGCCAGCGGCGTCAAAATAGGCGTCGGACCGGGCTCGATCTGTACCACCCGTATCGTCGCCGGTGTAGGGGTGCCGCAGATGACCGCGATTAGAAACTGCAGCACGGCGGCGGGCAAGCAAGGCGTACCCCTGATTGCCGACGGCGGCATCAAGTATTCCGGTGACATCACCAAAGCCATCGGCATCGGCGCCCATTCCATCATGATCGGCTCCCTTTTTGCCGGTGCCGCCGAAACACCCGGAGAAACCTTTCTTTACCAGGGCCGGGCCTACAAGGGGTACCGCGGCATGGGTTCGCTGGGAGCCATGAAGCAGGGCAGCGGCGACCGCTACTTCCAGGACGACATGGAGAGTCCCTCCAAAATGGTGCCC